>JAJEEZ010000584.1:0-13352 GCA_022820705.1 Candidatus Latescibacterota bacterium
CCAACTTCGACCATCCGCCGCACGTCCATCGGCTGCTAGACGAGCTGGCATTGCGCCCCTTTTTCGACGCAGTGGTCGTCTCCGGCGATGTCGGCATCAAAAAGCCCGACCCGACGATCTTTGCCCCGGCGCTAGAGCAGACCGGATTGGCGACGGACGAGGTGATTTTCGTCGGCGATTCACCGGAAGACGACGTAGCAGGGGCTAGGGCGGCGGGGCTGCAGCCGGTGTTGATTCAGCGATCGCTCGGCGCGGATGGCTCTCCGCCAGCATGGACGGAGGACGGGGTGCGAGTGGTGACGGGGTTGAGGGAAGTGGTCGGATTAGTTGGTTAATGTTGCGCCTTATATCCTAAAGAAAGGGAACGCGATGACAACGGACGGAACGGTTTTGCAAACGGGCGACCCAGCGGCTGTCGGTATGTCGGCTGAGCAACTCGAACGGGCCTTCGGCCTACTCACGGCGGCTGTTGAAGCGGGCCAGATCAGCGCAGCCTCGCTGACAGTAGCGCGGCACGGCAAAGAAGTCTTCGCACGCGGGGCCGGCCAGCACAAACCCAACACAGACCAGCCGGTCGATGCGGATTCGATCTTTCTCCTCGCGTCGATCACCAAGCCGGTCACCGCTTGCGCGCTGATGATCCTCGTCGATCGCGGGCTGATCTCGCTCGAAGACCCAGCCATCGACTATCTACCCGAGTTCACAGGCGGCGACCGGCCCGACATCAAGGTCCGCCACCTGCTGTCGCACATATCGGGTATGCCCGATATGCTACCGGAGAATACCAGCCTGCGGCGGGCGCACGAGCCGGTAGAGGTCTTTGTCGAGCGGTCGCTCAAGACGCCTCTACTCTACAAACCAACGACCGATTTCCGCTACCAGAGCAAAGGCATCCTGCTGGCCGCCGCGATCGTCGAGCGCGTCAGCGGCCAGCGGCTGCGCGACTTTGAACGCAAGGAAATTTTCGCGCCGCTGGGCATGGAGCGCAGCGCGTTGGGCATAGGCGATTGGGCGATTGAAGATACCGTGTGGTGCGGGACGGACACCGAAGAGGACGACGAATTGCGGAGTTGGGGATGGAATTCCCCGTACTGGCGCGATTTCGGAGCGCCGTGGGGCGGCATGCACAGCACTGGACGCGATCTGGCAATTCTCTTGCAGACCATGCTCAACCGCGGCGCGTACGGCGACCAGCGCATCTTCAGCCGGGCCGCAGTCGCAGCGATGACGCGGGACCAAAACGGCACGCTCAACGCGCCGTGGGGCCTTGGGTGGGGCGTGTGCGGGGCGCGGGTGTGGGCCTTTTGGGGCGATCTGGTGTCGCCGCACACTTTCGGCCACACCGGGGCGACTGGCACGGTGGCGTGGGCGGACGCAGAGCACCAGCTAAGCTGCGTGGTGCTGACTAACCAAATGGTCGCCAACGGGAGCTTGTTACGGCGAGTGTCCAACGCGGTGTCGGCAGCCGTGGAGGAATAGCGTCCAACCTCTTCCGAGTTTATCCAATCTAAAAATTAATTTTTTTAATTTTGTAATTGACTTTTTCAATTATATAGCTATAATTACGTCTAAATTTAACCATTTGGAGGTTTTGCCATCAAAGACTGGAAAGAGCTAACCGATCTGACGAAGGGGGCGCGCATCGTGGTGGAGCGGGTTTCCCTACCGGACAGCGCCATCGCGATCGAAGGGCAATTCGAGCCGCCTGTCCTAGCGCGTCTTTCCGCCGAGGACCAGGTATTTGTAATGACCTTCGTCCAAGTCCACGGCTCGATCAAGGAAATGGAGCGCATCTTTGGCATCAGCTACCCGACGGTCAAAAACCGACTGGATGCCATTGCCGAGCAGCTACCGTTGGTCGAGACGGTGACCCGAACTACGGAATCGGCTAGCAACCCGCGCTCAAATCCCCAATCAGCGGTAGTACTCGACAGCTTGGAACGCGGCGAGATCGACGTCGAAGAGGCCCTGCGGAGGCTCTCCTGATGCTGCCACCCATGTTCCTGAGATTGCGAGTCCAGGGCGACAAGCGCCGCATCCGGCTGTGGATCCCGCTCATAGTGCTATGGCCGCTCATTATCGTCGTGGTGCTGCTAGGGACGCCTGTTGCATTACTAGTAGCGGCGCGCTCGGGGCACCGCGCTCGGAGCCGTTCCGTCTTGCTGGCTGGCCCCTTGCTACTATACGCGCTTGCCTCGCTGCGCGGTCTGCGCTGCGACGTAGTCTCCGGCGAGGATCGCGTGTTCATTTCAATTGACTAGGAGGATATGATGACTGAAGAGCGACGCAAAGTTCTAGATATGCTTTCGGAGGGGAAGGTCACTGTAGAAGAGGCCGAGCGTCTCCTAGAGGCTTTGCAAGACACCCACCGCGAAACCCGCAAGGGGCGCGGAATTGATGCTCCGATACCTGGGATTGAGACGCTGCAAGACACCCTCGAAGGACTCGGAGACGAAATCGGCAAAGGACTCGAAGAAGGACTCGCAGGACTCGAAGAGTCCCTATCCGGGTGGTCAGATAGCGATAACGACTCCCGCGACGAGGACAGCAAGACCTCCATGCGCGACGACGCGTTCGCCGTGGGCGACAACCCGCGCCTCGTGGTGCGCGGCTTCAACGGCCGCATCCGGGTCCGCGCCGGCGAACCTGGCTCAATTCGCGTGCGGACGAGGCTGAAAAAACCACGCGGAATCAAATACAGCGCCGTGCAGGAAGGCGACCTCATCACGGTCGAGGCCAAGGCCGATCGGCAAGCCGAGGGATTCCGGCACGGATTCTCCCGCCAGTCCTCTGGAGCAAACATTGAGGTTACTGTACCCGTCACAACTAGCGTTGATTTGGCAACTAGCAACGGGCCGGTGGAACTCCGGGGAACGGAAGGCAGTGGGGAGGTACAGACCAAGAACGCGCCTATAAGGGTCGAACAATTCAAGGGCGACCTGAACGCGACGACCAAGAACGGCTCGATCACGATCAAGACGCTCTCAGGCTCGGCAGAGCTTTCTACCATGAACAGCCGCGTGTCCATTGAGGACGCCCACGGCCGGTTTGAGGTGAGGACGATCAATGGGCCGATAAAATTTCAGGGGAGCATGGAGCCTAAAAGCCACAACAGGCTATCCACCTTGAATGGCAATATCAAGGTAGCTCTGGACGCCGAGCCGAGCCTCGCACTGACGGCTGCGACGAGCAACGGCCGAGCCCGCTGCGAGGTGCCGGGGTTCGTCGCAACGGTCGAAAAGCGCCACAAGCTCGAGGGGACAATGGGCGCAGGCGAGGCCGAGCTAGTCGCCGAGACCAAAAACGGCTCCATTGTAGTTCAGTAGCCAACCACGACAGGAGGACAGCCATGAACGAAAACAGCAGACGCGTACTTGAGATGCTATCGGAAGGCAAGGTGTCCGTCGATGAGGCCGAGCGCCTGCTCTCTCTCGTTGACGAGGAGCCAGAGACGACCACAGCGGTGCAGCCGCTAGCGCCCCCGCAAGCGGGATCAGCCCGGCGATATCTGAGAGTTACTATCGACTCGGACGATGATGAGCACATCGACGTCCGAGTGCCGCTGGCGCTGATCAAGGCCGGAGTCAAGCTACACACCCTGCTCCCGGCGCAAGCCACGACGGGAATCAATACGGCTCTGCAGGACAACGGCATCAACGTTGACATTGACAACCTGCGAACCGAGGATCTAGATCAGCTCATAGACGCACTGAGCGAGATCGAGGTCAACATCCACGACGGGGACGACAAGGTCCGAGTTTACTGTGAATAATCCAAACCACGAGGCAACCTGAGATTGGAGCTGAGTAATACTATGCGCGCATTCAAATGGATATTGCTGGTCGCCATCCTCGGCTTATGGGGAACGGGGACCGTCTGGGCGGAGGAGGCAAAAGAGGAGGCCGTCGAGGAAGAGACCGCAGCTACTTCGGCGCGTTGAAGAATTTCCCGCACAATACTGAGATCGACGTGGTGCTCCGAGCCCAAATTCGACAAGTCGCCGCCCAAAAAGCCGATTGTGTTCTGGCTAGAAAACACAATTCCACCGGAGTACCGGGACGCAGTGCGGGAGGGGATCCTAGTGTGGAACAAGGCATTCGAGCCGCTCGGCTTTGAGGGAGCGATTGAGGCCAAACAGCAGCCGGACGACGCCGAATGGGACGCGGCCGATGTGCGCTACAACGTAGTGCGCTGGATGGTGCAGCCCGGCCAAGGCTACGCAGTGGGCCCGTCGCGCACCAATCCCTTTACCGGCGAGATTTTCGACGCCGACATCCGCATCAGCGCGGATTTTGTGCGCTACGCCCACTTGGAGTTCACCGAACTAGGCGACCCTGTGGGACGGGAGCCTTGGGCCAGCGGGGACTTCACCGCGCCTTCGCCCGCCGCGGCTATGGGGCACAATAGAGGATTCTGCGATATGGCCGACGGGCTGCGGCAGGAGGCCGCTTTCGGGTGGCACCTGCTGGAAGCTCGGGCCGCAGCCGGCGGAGGCGAGGTCGATGAAAAGGAGTTCATCCGCCAGCTAATCGTCGAGTTGATCGCGCACGAAGTGGGCCACACTCTCGGCCTGCGGCACAATTTCAAAGGCAGCACCATCCACGCACTCGACGAGCTACACGACCGCCGCGTCACCGACAAAGAAGGCATCTCCAGTTCGGTAATGGACTACAACCCGGTCAACATCGCCCCAGAGGGCCACGAGCAGGGCGAGTACTATCAGACGACGTTGGGGCCGTACGACTACTGGGCCATTGAATACGCCTACCGGCCGGTAGAAGCAGACAGTCCCGCTAGCGAGCGTGCCCAATTGGCCAAAATCGCCAGCCAAGTCGCGGAGAAAGATCTGGCCTACGGCACGGATGAAGACGCCCTGTACTGGACCCGGGGAATTGATCCGAGCGCGGCGCGCTGGGATTTACGCGACGATCCAATCGCTCACTACCGCGACCAGATCGCCCTGTCGAAAGAGTTGTGGTCCAAAGTGGAAGACAAATTCGAGCAGAAGGGCGAGCGCTACCAAACCCTGCGGCGGGTATTCGGCTGGGGCTTTAGGCCCTACTTTTCGGGGGTGGGCAATGTCAGCCGTTACATCGGCGGCATCTACCACTACCGAGATCACGTGGGCGATGGACGCCTCCCGCTACAGCCAGTGCCGCCCGCCCGGCAGCGAGAGGCACTCGACTTTTTAGTAGAGCACGTGTTCGGGCCAGACGCCTTTCGCTGGTCGCCGGAGTTGCTCAACAAGCTGGCACCAGAGCGCTGGGTCGATTTCACTTGGTCGGTATTCGACGTACGGCGGATAGACTATCCCATCCACGATAGAGTGCTGAGCATCCAACGGCAGCCGCTCAACCGGTTCTACGATCCAACGCTGTTGAGTCGGCTGCAGGATCTGGAACTGCGCTACGAAGGTGACGAAACCTTCGGGATGGTCGATCTGTTTACCGGATTGCGGCAGGCCATCTGGGCGGAGTTGGAGACGGGCGGCTCCATCGACAGCTTTCGCCGCAACTTGCAGCGGGCGCAGCTACAAAAGCTGATCGGTCTGGTGCTCAGGCCCACCTATGGCACGCCCGAAGACGCCCGCACCTTGGCCCGGGCGGATCTGCAGACCATCGCCGCCCAGATCGAGACGCGGCTAGCAGGCAGCGGTCTAGACGCGTACAGCCGCGCCCATCTCGAAGAGACCAAGGCGCGGATTGAAGCCGCGCTGGAGGCTGGCCTAGAGCGTAGCTTATAGGAATAATCTGGAGGAGAGAACATGTCCGCGACGCGCCTTAGCCAACAACAACTCAATTATTTCAATACCTTCGGCTATCTGTACTTCCCCGGCCTCATGGCCGATTGCATCAACCGCATCATTGAGGAATTTGAGGCCGTGTGGGCTGTGCACGGCGGCGGGCACCACGGCAAAGAACACGAAGGCCAGGCGCGCTCGTGCATTGTGCCCTTTCCCGACCAGAGCGAATACCTGAGCAGCTTGCTCGACGATCCGCGTATCCACGACATTGCCGCCAGCATTTTGGGCGACGACTTCAACTACACCAGCGGCGACGGCAATTTCTACGTCGGCGATACGCGCTGGCATTCGGATGGGTACAGCGGCGAGCGCATTCCCAGCATCAAGATCGCTTTTTACCTAGATCCGCTGACCCGGGACACGGGCGCAGTGCGCATCATTCCGGGCAGTCACCACTGCGGCGATGCCTATGCCGACGGCCTGCAAGAGGCCCTGCCCGACAGCGAATCAGCGTGGGGAGTAGCGCCCAATCAATTGCCGTGCCAAGTGGTGGAGACCCAGCCGGGCGACATTGTCGTATTTTGGCACAATACCAAGCACGCCGCTTTCGGCGGCTCGCAGCGGCGGCGCATGTACACCATGAATTTTTACGAACACGTGCCCGACGAGCGCCTAGAGGACTTCCAGAACGCGCTGGCCAACGAGGGGCGGTTCTGGATTGACCGCATCCACGGGGAGGCCATGTTGCGCACCGCCGGGCCAGAGCGCATGGTGCATTTGCAGCAGGTAATAGACAACGACTTCAAGATGGCGGAAGTGCATCAGCGCCATCGGCGGGAAAACACCGAGCCGTCGCGGGGGTGACGCTCAGAAACCGTAGTCGGACTTCAGCACCGACTCGTCCCTCCACCTCGGACTGCTCTGCTCGGCCTGCCGGGTCCGCTGCGCCAAGCAGGAACAATTTTGGGCGAGTACCTCGAAGATGCGGTTGGCGACGATCCGGTGGCCGAGGTCGTTTTGGTGCACGCCGTCGTAGTGGACCATCCAAGGCGCTTCACCGCTCGCGGCCAGCAGATCGACGTACAGACAGTCGAGTTGTGCCGCCACCTCGGCCGTGGCCGCGTTGAAGCGCCTGAACAGGGACAGATCGGCGTGGCTCCAGGTCTTCCCCCCGACGGTGAAGTCGGTCATGAAGTAGGGCCCGAGCAACAGAATGAGCGGATTCCCGCGTTGGTGCACGCGCCCTACGAGCAGGGCGAGGTCCTCGCAAAACTGGGTCAATGGCGTACCGCCCCGAGCGTCGTTGAGGCCGTAGGAAATCGCGAGCAGGTCGGGGTCGTGGGAGAGGACGTGTTTGTCGAGACGCTCGTCGGCCGCCGGCTTGCCGCTCTCCTCGTACGCCGGGCTGCGCCTGGCGATGAGGTTGGCGCCGATTCCAGAGTTGACGACCCGCATAGGCGCGGTCTGAAAGTCGTTGATGAGCGCGCCCAAGAGAGGCACCCAGCAGCGATCAGGGGCGGTGCTCCAGCCGCCAGCAGTGGTGCTCTCACCGAGGGCGACCATGCAGCGAAACTCCTCGGCGCACCAGTCCTTCTTCATCGTCTTCGCCTCACAGCAACTCCGGCCGGAATTCCACGGCATTGACGGCCTTTTTCCGGTCGCCCTCGTCCTCCATCTCAAACTCGATGACCGCGCCCCGCATCCTCAACTGGGCAAAGTCCGCGTTGGACACCACCCCACCTCTGGCCGTGCGCAGGTCGGTAATGTGCAGAAAAATATCCTCGCGTGTGGTGTCCAGCCCCAAGTCGGTCTGCGCGGTCAAGAACCCGTAGCCTTTCTCCTCGTTGACCGCGTGGAGGATGCCGCGCAGACGCTGGGTTGGACCGCGCTCAGGGAACAGAATGCCGGGCACCAAGTACCCAGAAAAGTGGTAATCCACTTCTTGGCGCAGTTGGGTACTGGTGTTCATAAAAGACAGCAGATCGACCCGCTTGCCCCGGTTTTGCAGAGCGCGCACCAAGCGCACAAAATCGCCATCGCCCGTGCCCAACAGCACGTAATCCAAATTCTCCGACTGCAACAGAGCATCGATCGCCAGTTCTAGATCGGCGTCGGCCTTGACGATGGTCTCGCCTTCCGCAGTCAGATAGCGCCGCACTTCCTTGAGTATGAGGTGGTAGCCCTCCCGCCGCGCTCGATTGCGATACGTTTCCCTTTTTTGGCGGTACTCTGGGTCCATGCTTTCGCGCTCGCGGTCAACGGCCATATAGGCATTGGCCCGCACCACAACCGCCTGCTGCGCCTCCACCAGAGCCTTGATCTGGCGAAATTGGATGCCGTGGCCACCACAGCGATTGAGATTTTCCATATCGAGAAATATGCCTGCTTTTAGCATGTGTATCCTCTAGTGGTAAGCGAGTCGTGGGGTATCTCGTCGCTAGACGTGAAAAATGTACAAGTCGCGCGCAGGCAGCGGCAACTCCACCCAAGCGCCGCCCTGGCGATGGCTCTCGGCGACGGCAATGGTGGCTTCTGTGATGTGGTGCGTCACGTCGATGTGACCGCGCGTGGGTTGGCCGGATTCGCGCGCCGCGATCAAATCCTCCAAGCAGCACTGCGTCGTACTGCGCGGCGTCACCAGATCGACGGGCACCTCCTCCCACAAGGCGTTCCGTCCCTGCATAGTGCCGGGCTGGCGCAGTAAAACGTTGGCCCCATTATTGCACGAGCGAATCGTCCCCTCCGAGCCGATGATCTCGAATTCCCACGGAGCCGCTGGAATGGACCACGCCTCGACGCCGTTGGCAAAGCGCAGTTGATAGGTGGCCGAGGGATCGGCCGGAATGTGATTGCCCTCGACTTGCAAGCCGCGCGGCAACAGCTCGCCGCGCACAGCTTCAATCGCCGGATCGCCGATGAGATAGGACACCGTGTCGATCGAATGGATGTGCCCGTGCATCAGGCTGGAACCGGCGTAGTGAATCACGGCTCGCACCTCGCCGACCTGACCGGCGGCGACCGCGTCTTTGACCACATCGTAGCGGTTGTCAAAGCGGCGCAGGACGCCGGTGTTGAAGAGCGCGTTGTTGCGCTTTACAGCATCGCGGATTTCGTCGGCGCGCTCCATCGAGCTGGCCATGGCCTTTTCGAGGTAGATCATCGGCACGCCCAGATCGGCCACTGCCACCGCTAGGTCGGCGTGCGAGTCGCCGCGAAAACTCGCGTCCGGGGCCTCTCTAGCGGGTTTGGGCAAACAAGCCGCCGTGCAGATGGCCACGATGTCTGGCTCTGCGCGGTCAATCATGTCGCGGAAGTCCTCGTACACAGCTACTCCCCAGCGACTTTGAAACGCATCGCGCTTATCCGGCAGGAGGTCCGCTCCAGCCACGAGTTCCAGCCGTTCGCTTGCCCTAGTCGCGGCCGCGACTGAATAGGGCACATCGCCGTGCCCTTCGTCGTCAATGGTGCTGCCCATGCGCCCAAGGCCGATGATCGCTACTGTGTGTTTCTTCATGGTGGTTCTCCTTTCTATGCAGCAGACAACCTACTCATCCCACCAAAATTTCGCCAGCACCTCCCTCCCGCTGAACGCACAACAGCAGATCGCCGCGCCCGACCCGGATCTCGACCGGATTGTCCACCACCTCATTAGAGATGCCCTCGCGCACGCCCGGGATCAGGCTTTCGGACCGCAAGGGCCATTTTAATCCAAACGTCTCAATACCTTCCGCTGCGCCATCGAGCGGGCACAGGGAAATTTTCTGACCAATAGCGGCGCGGAAGCGGATGCAGCGGTCGATGAGGCGGATGTCGCAATAGTCATCTACTAGGCGCAAGGCGAGGCGGTCGGCAAAAGTCTTGAGCAGACTCAAATTGCCCAGCAGGTGATCGGTGCGCCGTCCCGTAAAACCGACGAGCACTGCTTGAGTAACGCCCAAGGCGACGGCGTGGTTGAGGACTTTTTGGCCATCTGTGCCCACATTGCCCTCGGGGTCAATGAGGACGACGCGGTCGGCTGCGAGGGCGGCCTTGCTTTGGTCGCTAACCGAGTCGAGGTCGCCAACGATGTAATCGGGCGCGTACCCGTACGCCGAGGCAGTATTAGCCCCGCCATCGGCACACAAGATCAGCTCGGCTTCTCGGGCGCAGGAGGCGAATAATTCCCGGGAAGGCGGCTCGCCGTTGCCGACGATCAGAGCAGATTGACCGCTCACAGCTTCAGTTCCCCAAGGAAGAAAACTGCGTCGTCAGCCGCATGCCAACTTGGCGCGGATCGCCGTAGGTTTCGTACAGTTTGTCGGCGTAATCCGGCGGCTCTAGGCCAAAGTAGAAGCCCCGCACCCCATAGCGCTCGTCGAGCAGGTTGCGACCCCATAGCTGCACGGACCACGCTTCCCACTCGTAGGCAATGTGGGCGTTGACCAATCGATAAGGTTCTGAGACTTGGTCGTGGCCATCGGAGTAGAAGAATTGGTCCATGCCGATCAGGGCCAGCCGCGCCCCCAAGCCCGACTGATGGCGGTATTCGCCGCCTACGCTGAAGGTGTAGTTGGGGGCGTGGGCTGCGGCCCGATCGCCCAGCGTCACTTCCCCATCTTCCGTGGGGAAGGTATAGGTATCAATGTGAGTAGTGAGCAGACCCACCGAGCCGAAGAGTTCGACTTGGGGCAGGAGGCGGACGGCATGCTCCCATTCCAAGCCGCTGTTGCGGCCTTTGACGGCATTGGCCGTAAAGTAGAAAAAGCTGTTGGGGTCGCCCGGGTCCTGCTGGCTCGACAATTCGACCTGCTGGTCCGAGCGCAGAGCGTGGAACAGGGTCAGTCCGATAGAAGAGCGCGGTCCGCTGACGCGCCAGCCGATTTCGAGATTGACGATGTACTCGGGGTCGTAAGGGCGGTTTTCCGCGGCCAGGTACGGGTGCTGGTTGACCCCGCCGGAACGATAGCCGCGCGAAGCCGAAGCGTATAAGGTATGGCCTAAACCCCAGTTGTAACTGAGGGCCGCTTTGCCCCCGCCCAACCATTGATCAACGGCGAACGCAGTGCTGGTGCTATCGGCCCCGTAATTGGTCGTCGTTCCTTCATAGGCCGTGTCGTTGCGGTCGAGCCGCGCATTTACTTCCAGCCGCAATTTTTCGCCCAAGGCTAGCCCGTATTGACCGTAAAAGGCTAGGTTGTCGATTTCATAGCGCCCGTTGAGGTCCGTGGCATCGCCGCCGAACAAATAGCCGGCGGCATTGTCTTCCTCTTCGAGGCGCTTCCAATAGGCTCCCACCACCAGTTCCTCGACCAAGAGCCGGGCCTCCTGGCTCATAACTGTGCGGTCGCGCACATTGCGGTCGAAAAAGTCGTAGCTCCACCCCTCGACGTCTGGGTCGAATCCATGCTCTGCTAGCCAGTACTCGTCGTTGCCCCAATCGCCGTCGAAGCTGTGCTCCAATTCGCTGCGCGAAAACGCGGTAATCGCGACCAATTCAGCGCCACTCGCGCCCAACCCCCAAGTGCTCTTGAGCGAGGCCCCGGTCGTTTGCTGACGGTCCTTGCCCGGCTTGTCAGAGTACGTGGTCAAGTCCTCGTTGTTGTCGGGCACCCAAGCGTCGTATCCATTGTCCATATCAGCCCAAAAGAAGGTGCCCAACACCTCGGGACCAGCCGCCGGAGTCAAGCCCACCTTGGCGCGCAGCAACTGCTCTCGTCGGCCATTGGTATCGTCGGCATCGAGAAAAGCGTTACTGCGAAAGCCGTTGGAACGGCCATTTTCGTACCCCACGCGCAGCGCTAGGTCGCTCCCGACCGGCAGATTCACCGCCCCGGAAAAACGCCCTAAGCCATCGCTGCCCATCTCGGCGCTACCCATCCCGGCAAACTCCTGCTGGGGATCGGCTGAGCGCAAATTGATCAGACCGGCTAGAGCATTGGGGCCAAAAATAGTTGACTGAGGGCCTTTGAAGACTTCGACCTGATCGACGTCAAAAAGCAACCCGGCCGTGCCCATGCCGCTCAAGTCGACGTCGTCCATGACGAATCCCACCGAAAAACTGGGCGGCCCTTCGCCAGCGTAATGGCTGCGCTCGCCAATGCCCCGGATCTGGAAATAGCGCGGTCGGGACGAGCCGCCAGCCCAATTCAAATTGGGCACCGCATGAGTTGCGTCTTGCAAGTGCCCCGCCCCGCTGGCCCGAGAACGATCCCCATCCACCACCGTGACGCTGGCGGCCAAGCGGCCGAGCCGCCGACGCACCAAGCCGCCTTCCACCACCACCTCCGGCGCTTGCAAAATCGCGCGCTCCAAAGCCACGACCAGCGGCAAGACGACCGCTACCCGCACGCGCTGGTATCCGATAAAGGAAATGTCGAGCGAATCGCCTAGGGCCGCCTCCACCTTAAAGCGGCCCTGAGCATCCGTAGTGGTAGCCCTATCCCCGGCCCGCACGTTGGCCCCTGCCAAGGGGCGGCCTGTAGCCGCATCTAACACCTGGCCGGGGATCTTCTCAGCCTGCGCCCAGGACAGTGCCGACAGCGTCAATAAACCGGCCAGTAAGCTGACCGACGGTAGTGGAATTTTCATAGCTCTGCTCCCTCGTTTCAATTCCGTTGATCCGTTGAGGGGCAGAAAAAAACCGCTCGCCCGGATGGGCCAGCGGTGCGTACGTGGTTTGTACGACATCCGTTTCCCTACGCTGGCACGATCCAGTTCAGGTTCGAAGGGTTTCAATCTCAGGCCCGTGGCCGGGCCACCCCCAACGGAAGCTATATGTTCAATGTCTCTACAATATAGGGCACGTCCTCACTCGGGGCAATGCGCACTCTTTCGATCATTTTTACTTGTGTTCGCTCCGCAGGATTCCCGCACGATCAGCCGTGCTTGCAATGTTATTTGCCGCGGCTCACCCTGCCTCCCTTCAAGCTGTTCCAGCATCAGTTCCAGCGCCGCTTGGGCAATCGCCTCATAGGGAGTCGCCAAGGTCGTCAGAGCCGGGGTCATACGCGCTGCTACACCTATGTCGCCGTTCCCCACCACTGCCACATCCTCGGGCACGCGAATCCCGGCTTCGCGCAGCCCGCGACAAACGCCGATCGCTGTGTAATCGTCCCGGCACACAAGGGCCGTAAACCGGTCGCCGAGCGTTTTACCCTGAAGATACCCTCCTTTCGCATAGATGCCCAAGGCCGGTGGAAATTCGCGTACTAGGTCGTGCTTTTGCATTGCTAGTGAGTACCCCTTGGCCTTGGCTAACGCCGGGATCGCTCCATTCCAGTCTCGGTCAACAAACCCAATCCGCTCGTGTCCCAAGCGGATCAAGTGATTTGTGGCCTCGTAATAACTCGCGGCATCGTCTAGCACGACTCCACTCAGACTGGGAGTTGGCCAGTGAAACGTCACCACCGGCACTCGTCCCCGCACAGTGTTCACTATGCACTCGGGCTCTCTTTTATCGCCCCGCGTATGAATCAAGAGTCCGTCTATGCCTTGGGATAGCAACTGCTTGATCTGCCTAGTTTGGTCGTCCAGAGGATCCCGCGACGTCCGACTAGGAGCCATACTTATCACGAGCTGATACTTTTGCTTGTACGCCGCTCGCAGAATTTGATCGGTCTGACGGCCAAAC
>JAJEEZ010000645.1:0-37196 GCA_022820705.1 Candidatus Latescibacterota bacterium
GCATTCCGCAGCCTCCACCAGCACCACCGGGCCACCTTCGACAGCAAAACCAGCGCACAAAGCAACATCGGTTTCTTACATCTCTGGCTATAACGCAAAGAGCATATCCCAGTACTCAGTGGCCAGCTCGCGGGAGAGCGCTTCGGCCTTGGCAAAGTCGCCGTCGGCAATGACCAGCCCGCCGCTACCCATGCCAGCAAAATCGAGATAGGGATGCACCAAAATAGCACTCGTCGATAGGATGCCATCGCGCTGCTCACCGGCCTTGGCCAAGGCCATCACTTGCGCGAAGGGATCGTCGTCTTCGGTCGAGCCGTGAATGGCCCCGGTGAGCACCGGCACCTTGGCCATGGCCATCGCGGGTTTGCACACACCAGCGAGTGCGTCGCACAGCAGGCGCGCCCCGCGCTCACCCGTGGAAAAGGCGTCGCGATGCGGATAGGTTTCCCAAGCCACCAAGCCATCGGCAGCGCGCATCATCTGCGCGGAAATATGGGCGTGCAAATCAAGCGTAGCGACGATGGGCACGGTGTCTCCGACGATGTCTCGCACGGCAGCCAGCAGATCTCCTTCTAAATCGACGCCGCCCTCCACCGCCGCCGCCCCGTGCAGCGGCATGAGGACACCATCCACCGGGAGCGCTTCGCTAAGCCGCGCCAAAAGCTCTTCCTTGAGTGGGTCGTAACAAGCCCGCGTCAGCGGCCCACCGGGACAGGTGCTGGCAAACAACAGGGGTGCAACATCCACGCCGCGCGCCGCCAGCACGCTGAGCATACCGCCGGCCACCCCGTCTTCTGCTGCAAGCACATCGCGCCCGCGCCGCAGTTCATAGCGCTCAAACCACGACAAATCAATCGGCTCGCCGCCGAATTGATTGCACTCGGTAAAAATCGCCCCCAAGGCTACGCGATGTTTGTCGGTCATTGTAATAATTGGTTGGTGGAATGGGTTTGTGAAACCGCTTCTAATATAGCCAGACTAAAAGTGACCGGCGAACTAGCTTGCGTTCGTCTCTCGTAGGGGATACAATCGGTGGATAATGGATATTGTTTGGGAGTACCTCACCGACCTCCAAAGCCGCCACTCGGCCTACGCTATCGCCGCGTTGCTCGTCCTCGTCTGGTGGGTGGGCCGGAGTTTCGTCCGCCTCTACCGCCAGGCGACCAGCGGTGCCGGCCGCTTAGAACGCCCCCAAGAAGAGGAGCGTCCACGTCGGCGCCTGCCGCTCGATTAAACATGCAGCCAGACCACTTCGCCGCCTATCACGACGAGGATCTCGTCCGCGCCCTCACCCTAGAACGCGCCAACTATCAGGCCCCCTACCTAGCCAGCGTCGCCGCCGAACTGGCACGCCGCAACGTCGATCCCCAAGCCTTCATCGACCAAGTCGAAGTCCGCTACCACGCAGACGCCCCCGCAACCTGCACCATCGCCCAAGCCCTCGCAAAAGCCAGCGAAGAATTGCCGCTGTGGCATCTGCTGGCCTTTACCCGCTACTTCGGCGATACCCTCGTCGTCCAGCGCGAGCTGCGCTCCTATCTGGTGAACGTTTACCGAGGCGAGGAGTATGCCTTCTCCTTCTTCGTCGCCGAGGGCCAAGCCCTACAAGACTTGCTACGCCGTTTTCTGACCCTAGCAGACTGGGACCACCTCGCGGGCACAACCTATCAGCTCGATAGCTGGCACTCCCTCCTCCGTACCCGCTCACCCCGCTACATGCAAAAAATCGCCACGGCCCTAGCCGACGAGGGACTGCTCTTCACCGTCCAGACCCCGGTCTTGAGCCGCGACCCGCGCGGCCAGCTAACCCTGCTGGTCCCCGGCCGCGACCCGGCGGCTACCGCGGTCCTGCACAAGGTGGAAGACCACCTCAGCACCCTCCGCGACCAAGCCACTGCCGCCTTTGCAGCAAACGACCGCGACCGCGAGCTAGCCATCTACGCCGAGCTTGCCACCTACGGGCTGAACAACCCGGCTATCTACTACAACCTAGGCAGCGCACTCGCCGAAGCCGGGCGCTATGCTAAGGCCGCCACCGCCTTTGTCGAAGCCGCATCCTTGAGCCTTACTGCGCTCGACATCCAAGTCCCATTCCAGTCCCGCCGGGGCACTGGAGGGCTGGGGGGGACTTTCGGGATGGTGGGGACGTTGATCTCGTCGCTCAAACCGGATGAGAAGACGCCAACAGATGAGCAGCGCGAGGTCCCCGATTACATCGAAGACATTGAGCTACAGCTTGCACATCTACTCAAGCGCTTACCCCAAGACCTCAACATCCTCCACGCCCTAGCCGCCATCGCCGCCATCCGCCACGACGTCCCCCGCGCCCGCGAACACTACCGGCAAATCATCGAGATCAACCCCGCCGACGAAACAGCTAAGCACTACTTGGCCGAACAGGCGGGCGAATAGAATGCTGGAAAACTGGAGAAGATCGGGAGTTACCTTGGCTACTGAGTCTTCACCAAGTCAGCGGCTCAAATCCCATGTGCTGCGTCAGCTTGCGCGCCGCTTGCGCCACCTGCGGGTGCGGGTCGTAGAGCGCGGCCTCAAAGCTGTCGCGATGCGTGCGCGGGTCCAGGCGATCGAGGAACTTGGCCGCGCTCAGTCGCACGTGCGGCACCGGGTCTGTCAGGCCGCGCCAAAACCACTTCGGGGCCTCCTCCCCACTGCGCAAGACGAGCACCTCGATAGCCGCGCCGCGCACCGCCTTGTACTCGCTCTCCGCGTACGGAACCAACACCTCCGGCTGAATGTCATCGCAATGCCGCATCACCTTGAGGACGCCGACTGTGCTTTGCGGCTGGTTCTCGCCGAGCAGCAATACGCACCACTCGAACAGGTCTGGGTCGTCTAGGTCGGCCAAGAGCTGGAGGCCGCGCACCTGCCGCTGCGGCTTGTCCGACTCTAAGCAATCAATGGCCTCTTCCTCGCGGCGATCGACGGGCGCTGCAATTTCAAACGCGGCCTGCTGCGCTTCGGCCTCGCGCGCCACCTTGGGCCAGACCCGCAAGTGCTCGAAGTCGATCTCCACCCCGGCAAAGCGGTCGGGGATCCACTGCGCAGCACGAGCGAGCAACTCCTTCTCGCCAAGCCGCGCATTGGGCCGGGTCGCCAGCCGGTTGTCGATCCAGCGGGCCAAGCGCAAGACGCCCTCGTGGCGGGCGCTGACGCCCTTGTGCGCCTTGACGCCCAACACGGCATTGACCCAGCGGGCGATCTCCTCGGCAGTCTCCGGGAGGCCCAGCCCGTAGTGGCTGCGCAGCGAGGACGCGGGAATAGCTCCGTTGATCGAGATGACCCCGCCGCTTTCGCGCACCTGCCGACTGCCGTAGCGCTGGCGCAGAGTTTTCAAGTCGAGATCTACGGTTAGCACAACGGGGCGATCTCGCGTGTGCCGCGATTTGGAGTGTGCCCGCTGCTTGGCGTAACTCTTGCCCCGCGAAAACCACACCCGCCGCGAGGGCGACCGCGGCTGAAAACCATCGCGGGCGATCTGGCGCGCGGCGCGGCGCGTCGTGCCGTGATAGACGATCATGATAGACCTCCTGACTAGTTCAAAACGCCTGCGGTCAGAATGGCTTTCTCACTTCACAATGTCAAGTTTTTCTTCGGTTCCCGCGTGCAGCGAACTAAGCAGCGCAACTCGATGATCGGATCGGTTGGACAGTTCCGTTGGTAATCTCGCACCCGCTCCAGCCATTCAGCCTCCCAGTCGCCGCCCTGATAGCGGTGCAACGTCGCCAAGGCACCTACGGCTGCGGCTTGGACGTTCCCGGGCTTTTCCGCGCTCCAAACGTCGCCACTGTACTCCCTGCGGATGCCGCCTTCGGTTGGATCCCAAGCGGCCTCTACGTGTTGGCGCAGGTAGCGCCCCGTCAAGGCGCGGAGGTGCGTCTCTCCACGACGAGCGGCCTCGTCCAACATCGCGGTTAACGCGGCGAGGGCTGCCTCGCTGTAGACGCAGGTCCCCCAGTACTCGTCAAAGTGGAAGAAGTCGCTGCGGATGGCAAAGAGCAACCCTCCCAAGTCCGGGTGATAGTGGTAGTTCAAGATGGCGGCTACGGCGCGAGCGGCTGCTATTTGCAGTTCGCGGTCGGCATGGTCGTGCAAAAGGCGAGTACACACGCTCAACACCTGCGCCCAGTCGTCGAGACAGCGCGCCCCCTTGGGCATGGGTTGCCCCTCTGGCGACTCGCCGATGTAATCCGCCGCATCGCAACGCGCTAGGCTTTGCAGCACGAGCGTCCGCGCTCGTTCCCAGTATCCACAGGCCGCCAGCCCCTCGGCCAACGCAAGGGAGCCGCGGACCGCAGCCTCGTCGCGTTCACAGCCCTCGGCCACTTGCTCGGCCAGCCTCCGGTAGCGCGGCTGATCCCACAAATGCGACAGCGACCACAACAATTGACCGTCCCGGAGCGCACTGGTACCCGTACCGCCCGCCAACAGCGCCTCGACGGACTTGGCGGCCACCTCGGCGATCCGCTCCTTCATCGTTAGAACTGCCCGCTGCGAGATTCGTATTTGGTCGGCTTACCCAAGCTCAGGCCATCGGCCATGACCCACTCGGCCACCGTGCGCAGCATCTGCTCCGGACCGACGCGTGGGCGGCCAAATTCCGCGCACAAGCGCCGGCTATCTCCCAAGAGGGCGTCCGGAGCCTCCGTGCCCGTAAAGTGGGGCGTTTTGCCCATGATCTTCCCTAGCTGTTCGGCTAGATCACGCACGGATAAGGTATCCGGGCCAGTCAGATTGATGACGTCGGCTGGACTATCGCACAGGGGGAAGAAGCGGCACAGATAGGCGTTGGCGTCGCCCTGCCAAATTTGGTTGACGTACCCCATCGTCAGGTCAATCGGCTCTTCCTGCCACACCTTATCGGCGAGATCGCGGATGATGCCGTAGCGCGACTCAGTGGCGTAGAACAGCCGCACAATGACCAAGGGTGTCCCCCGCACCCGCGACGCGTACTGAGCCACCCGCTCGCCACCCAAGCGCGATTGGGCGTATTCGCCCACCGGACCCAAAGCCCCATCTTCGTCCGCCCCCGCCCCCGGAGCCTTGGCATACGCATACACATTGCCCGAGCTCACATAGACGATCCGCGATTGTGGGTAGCGCGCCATCACCGCGCCGGGCAATGCGGTGTTCATCGCCCAAGTCGCGTCTTCATTGCCGGTGGCACCAAACTTAAACCCGGCGAGGAAGAGGACGTTGGGCGCATCGGGCAGTTCCTCCAGCGCCTCGTCAGCGAGCAGGTCGCAGGCAATGGTTTGCACGCCGACGCTTTCCAAGTAGCGCTGCTTTTCCACATCTCCAAAGCGCGCCACCCCTATCACCTGCTGCGCCCCAGCCCGCACTAACAGCTCGGCCAAGGTCGGCCCCATCTTGCCGCTTACCCCCAGCAGCAGGATCGGTCCGTCCAACTGACGCACGGCCTCCACGACTTCGGGCGTCGGAGTCGTCATGTCGTCGATGAGCGCGGCTTCGCTGACCATATTTACCTCTCTTTCACGACTTCGGTGAGCTCAGCCGAGTCGCATTGAACGCCCTCGGCGGCTAGACCGAGGACCAAAGTTCGCGCGGCAATTCCCTCTTTGGCCCACGCTTGCTGCATGGCATCGGCCACCTCTGCACCCTGTCCGCTGACCAGCGCCAACGCGGTCGGCCCGGCCCCGCTCAACGCCGCACCCAACGCCCCAGCCTCTGTAGCCGCGGCCAACACCCCTTCCATCCCCGGAACCAAGGCCGTTCGATAGGGCTGGTGCAACCGATCTTGCATCCCAGTCCGCAGCAGACTGTAGTCGCCCCGTTGCAGCGCGGCCACCAACAAGCCGACGCGCCCGGCGTTAAATATCGCGTCCCGCCGCTCAATCCGCTCGGGCAGCACGCTCCGCGACTTAGACGTGGGCAAGGGAAAATCCGGTACGGCCACGACCGCGGCCAAATCCCTCGGCGGCTCAATCCGCGCCCATGCAACCTCTTCGCCGTCCAAAGCTGCGATGACGATCCCTCCCAACGCGCAGGGCGCGACATTGTCCGGGTGTCCCTCCACAACCACGCCCTGCCGCAAAACCTCTTCTCGATCCAGCCCCATTCCGCACAGTTCGGCTCCGGCGGTTAAACCAGCGACTAAGGCCGCCGAACTGCTGCCCAACCCACTGGCCAGCGGGATATGGCTGTCAATCACCAAGCTCAGCCGCCCGGGCGTCTTGCCGGCCCGCGCATAGGCTTGCATCACCCCCTGATAGACCGCATTGCGCTCGTCCAAGGGCACGCTCCCGCTCCCCTCACCCGTGACCACAATTTCCAAGCCCGCGCCCGCGCCTTCTTCCACTGTCAAATCCATGTACAATTCCAGTGCCAGTCCCAAGCAGTCAAAACCCGCGCCTAAATTCGCCGACGTGGCCGGTGCGCGCACTCTCACCTGTTTCACTGCCTTGTCCATGGAGGATCTCTTATCCATCTTTACTGAAACCTTAATCCCAACCCGATAAAACTATGCGTATTGACTCCCATCTGCACGTCTTCGCCCGCCCCAGTGCCGAGTTCCCGCGCGAGATCACTTCAAGTATGCCCGCCGAGCGCGAAGCCCCCGTCGAGGATTTCTTGGCGCACATGGCCGACCACGCCATTGACAAAGCCGTGCTCGTGCAAACCGGCGGCACCAGCCTCGCGCATCACGCCTATTTACAACACTGCCTGCGCACCTATCCCGACCGCTTCTTAGGCATCGGCTTGATCCCGCCCGACGAGTCCTCACCCGCCGACCACATGGATCGCCTCGCCGCAGCCGGCTCGATCATCGGCTTCCGGCTCCGCTCTCTCGGCGACTTTTCCCGTCCGATATGGGAACACGCCGCCCGCAAAGACTACGTGCTCTGGCTCTACCTGCGCGCTACCTCCGCCCCACTACTGCCCCAGTTCCTCGCGGATTTCCCCCAAGTGCGCGTCGTGATTAATCACCTCATGGTTTGCCCACGCGAGGATCGGTTCACTTGGGACGCCAAGGGCCGCCCGCAGATCGACACAGAGATGCCGCCGCCGACCGGATTCCTCGGCCCTGCGCCCGATTCGCCCAACGTCTGCGTCCATTTGTCGGGTCAATACGCCATGAGCAAGGCGGCCTATCCCTATCCCGACTTGGCCGCTTGGCACCGCAGCCTGCTGGACGCTTTTGGTGCCGAACGCCTGCTATGGGCTTCGGATTTTCCCTGGATTGTAGCCGACCCCGGCTACGGCGAATGCGTCGAGGTCCTTGATCACCTGCTGCCCGACCTGAGCAGCGAGCAGCGCCAACTCATCATGGGCGAGACCGCGCGGCGGTTTCTCGGCTTTAGGTGAAGGACACGACCACTGGTGGTTGCAATCGGGCCATAGGTACGGATGTCTTCCTCAAGGTACCTGAGCCGTGTTTTTCTTTAGGAATCGGATAAACTCTTGCCCAAGCTCTGTAACCTCTAGGAGTTCAGATGGGCCAGAAGTTGGGCCAAGATGCCCAAGACCGAATCCCCGAGTATAGAGAAGTGCCTTTGACATTAAATCTTGGATTAAAAAAGAGTACTCCGAATCCGAGACATTATAGTGACTCGGCTGGCAGTACTCAACGCTTGTATCACTATCGTCTTCCCCTGTATCCTCTCGTTCCTCAGCCGCCCGCAGATGTTCAGCCAAAATGCGCACTTGGATGTCTGACAGGGCAATCAACAGATCCAGAAAGCGATCGTCGAAAGGCGTACCTTCGGCGTGCTGCAACCGGCCCGCGAGTACTGCGGCCAGTTTTCTTCGCTTTTCCTCCGCTCTAACCTTGGCAGCTCGTATCAAGACATCTTCTAGGAAATCGACAAACTCTGGGCTGTGAATATAGGCGACATCAATTTTGTCGGTCTCAAGAGTCTGAAGGTTTTCTGCCAGATACCCCACGAACTTTTCGAGACGTTCCTGTTTAAGACGGGCGCGCCCTTCAAAAATAGCTTCGTTTAGCAGTGTTCCAACGTACGGGATTGCACCGACGAGTCCGCGAACCACCACTTCAGTCGATTTTTTGACGTAGGCTTCTGCGGGCAGAGACGTAGTGCTTACCACGCGACTGCGATCTTGTTTTGCAGCACCGCGCAAACGGTTTAGAAATCGGTCGAGATCGCCGCCGCACTCTTCCCAAATTTTCTGCCTCGTCTGGTGAATTTCTTCAACGATAGGATCGCGGTTCATATTCTCCTCCGGGCGGTTGCAAAAGTTCTTCAGGTGTAACAATGACAGGCATGTGAAGATGCAATTCCGAATTAATAGCTCCGAGCCGACGAATGACTTCCCCATTAGCAATATGGGCACAATTCCATGTTACCAGATAGTCCATTGAGTATGTAACAGCTAAAGCAATATGGGGCAAGTCTATCTGGGCACGGCCTGTCAAACCGAGACGTTGAGCGTAGATGGAAATAAGGTCCTGCACCTCATTATTGAGCTCTATGACCGGCAATTTTTCCACGATCGCTAGACGACGTGCGACTATATCTGGATCACCGAGACAAATTTCTGCCAACACAGCCTCGGAAATATATACATCGAAACGTTCGCGAGCACCGCGCCACCAATCACGTGTGATCTGCTGGTGAGCAGCAATAATAATATCTCGGCTTGGCCGAGCAGCTAAGTAACTGGGAATCGTCGTTTCCAAATAAACGGTTGGCATATTGTGCTATTTTTATAGAACGGTGTGCTTTAGGTTTTTTCTTGAACTACAAATGCTTCGTCAGCACGCAGCTTCTTCACCGCCTGCCCCACACTGCGCAGCATCTCAGTCACTCCACGACCGGTAACGGCCGAGACCAAAAAGCGCGGCGCACGCAAATCGGCAAACGGATCTTCAAATTCCGCATTCGGCCCTAGCAAGTCAGCCTTAGTCAGCGCAATCCCAGCGGGCTTGTGCCGCATCCCTTCGTCGAAAGCATCCAACTCGCCGCGGAGGGCCTCCAGCTCGCCGCGCGGGTCCGGGCTGGTGCAATCAATGGCAAACAGCAGGATGCGCGTGCGCTCAATGTGGCGCAAAAACCGCATGCCCAAACCCTTGCCCTCATGCGCCCCCTCGATCAGCCCCGGCAAGTCGGCCAACACAAAACTCTCGCCTTCGGCCCACTGCACAATGCCCAAGTGCGGCTCCAAAGTCGTGAAGGGATAGTCGGCAATTTTAGGACGGGCCGCGGAAAGCCGCGCCAGCAGCGTGGATTTGCCCGCATTGGGAAAGCCCACCAGCCCCACATCCGCCAGCAACTTCAGCTCGAGCCGCACCACCATTTGCTCGCCTTCTCGCCCGGGGTCGGCGCGCCGTGGAGCCTGCACGCGAGGCGTGGCAAAGCGGGCATTGCCCCGACCTCCGCGACCACCCTCCAGCAGGACCAACTCCTGCCCCTCCGCGACCATGTCGCGGATCAGCGCGCCCTTTGCGTCGCGCAAGAGGGTGCCCGGCGGCACGCAGATAATCGCGTGCTCGCCGCGCTGACCCGTCCGGCGCTTGCCCTCGCCATGGGCACCGCGACCAGCGCGGATGTGGCGTTGGTAGCGAAAATCGTGCAACGTGTTAAGTTGAGGATCAACGCGGAAAATTACATCGCCGCCATCGCCGCCGTCGCCGCCGTCCGGCCCGCCGCGCGGCACGTACTTCTCGCGCCGAAACGAACAGCAGCCGCTGCCGCCATGCCCCGACTCCACCGTGATGGTCATTTCGTCGATGAACATGGGGACCGACTAGTACTCTTCCGGCTCCGCCCGCCATCCAGGTGCCATCGCCTCGTACGTGGCACTTTCCTTGTTCCACATCAAATCCACCGAGCCAACCGGGCCGTTGCGCTGCTTGCCGATGATGATCTGAGCAAGGCCCTCCAGACTCTCACCGTCTGGAGACTTGAGATCGTACATCTCTGGGCGATAGATGAACATCACTACATCGGCGTCCTGCTCCAAGCTGCCCGACTCCCGCAGGTCCGATAGCTGCGGCCGCCGGTCCGTGCGGCTTTCTACGGCGCGCGACAACTGCGACAAGGCCAAGACCGGTACGTCCAATTCTTTCGCCATGGCCTTGAGGCCGCGCGAGATATGCGAAATCTCCTGTTCGCGGCTCTGTGCCCTAGCATGTCCACTCATGAGTTGCAGATAGTCGATTATGACCATGTCGATCCCGTACTCGCGCTGCAGCCGCCGCGCCTTGGCTCGCGCTTCGAGTACTGAGATACCGGGTGTGTCGTCGATGTGGATGGGCGCTTGAGCCAAGCGGTCGATATTGTGCGTTAAGTGCATCCAGTCTTCTTCGCGCAGCCGGCCAGTGCGGAGCTTGTGCAAATCAACCTTGGTCTCCGCGCTGAGCAGTCTCTGAGCTAATTGCATCTTAGACATCTCCAAGCTGAAAATCGCCACCCCAACTCCAGCATCCACGGCCGCGTTGCGCGCCAGCGTCAGCGCCAGCGCCGTCTTGCCGACGCTGGGCCGCGCCGCGAGGATGACCAGATCGCCCTTCTGAAAACCCGACATCTGGTCGTTGAGATCGGCAAAACCCGTATCCACCCCCAAGACCGTGCCCGCCCCCGCGTGGACGTGCTCGAGGTGCTCGAAGGTTTCGCCCATCACCTTCTCCAGCAGCTCAAAACCCTCGCCGATTTGGTTTTCGCTCAGGGTGAAAAGCTTCTGCTCGGCATTGTCGATCAGGGTCTGGACATCCTCGTCGGCCGCGTACGCTCGCTCAATGACTTCGCTAGAAGTTTCGATCAACTTGCGGCTGAGCGCCTTCTCCAAAACGATCCGCGCGTGATAGTCGATATTGGCCGTCGTGGCCACTTCAGACCCCAGCTTGGCCAGATAAACGACCCCGCCGACATCGTCGAGTTGGCCGCGGCGCTTGAGTTCCTCGGTCAAGGTTAGCTGATCGACTGCCGTGCCCCGCTCAAAAAGGTCGGTCATAGCCGCGAATATCCGGCTGTGAGGGGCGTGGTAGAAACAGCTTTCGTCGAGGATTTCAACGGCGCGGACAATGGCCCGCTGCTCTAGCATCATCGCCCCGAGCACGGCCTGCTCGACCTCTACGGCCTGCGGCGGCATCCGCCCGAGATCTTGGCCTCCATTTCGACTCTGGGTCATGATTCAGCTCCAAAAAATTTAGAGTTCGACCCCGTCGTAGAGCTTCCGCACCCGCTTCATGTCTTCCCAAGTCGGGCGCTTCCACTGGGAGTTGCGCAACAGGGCCGCCGGGTGGTACGTGGCCACCAAGGGGATACCCTCGTAGTGGTGATCCTGGTCGCGCAAGCGGCCCATGGGCTCGCTGCTGCGGAGCAAGGTCTGCGCGGCAAAGCGACCCAAGGTGCAGATGACGCGGGGCTGGACGATTTCGATCTGGCGCTTGAGATACGGCTCGCACTGCTCAATCTCGTCGGGTAGGGGGTCGCGGTTATTCGGCGGGCGGCACTTGAGTATGTTGCAGATATAGACCTCGTCGCGGGACAGGCCCATAGCCTCGATGATCTTGGTCAGCAGTTGCCCAGCTTTCCCCACAAAAGGCTGGCCCATGCGGTCTTCCTCGGCCCCTGGGGCCTCGCCGATGAACATGATGCCGGCCGCTAGATCGCCGCTGCCAAACACGAAATTCTGCCGCGTCGCACCCAGCCGACAGCGAGTACACTCGCAAATCTGGCTGCGAAATGCCTCTAGCGTATCAACTGCTGGTTCCTCTGCCTTATGCTCCACAACCGCCTCCGGTGCTGTGAATTGGGTACCTTCAAAAGCCACTAAATCGGCTAGATAGCGCCGAGCCTCGTCCAGTACGTCCTCGCTCCGCTCTTCCATGGCGACATCCTCGCTCAGTACGGGTTAAACTCCCCGCCGCGTCCGCACCCAGTCGAGGATGCGGTCGGCGACCGCAGACTTGCTCAGCAGGGGCAGGTCCTCCTCTTGGCCCTCAACGTCAATCAGGGTAACGCGATTGGTGTCGCCGGCAAAACCAGCCCCTTCGTCGTTGAGCATGTTGAGCACGATTAAGTCGCCCCCTTTGCGCACCAGCTTCTCCCGCGCCCGCTCCGGCCCCTTTTCCGTCTCCATCGCAAAGACGACCAGCAACCGCTGGCCCTTGCGTTGACCTAGCCCAGCGGCAATGTCCGGGTTTTCGATCAACTCGATAGAGCGAGATGCAGCACCGCGCTTGATTTTTTGCGCGGCCACTTCCTTGGCGCGATAGTCGGCCGGAGCTGCCGCCAAAATCGCCCCATCTACTTGCTCAAACAAGGTCTCGACAGCGCGCTGCATGTCGCTCGTCGAGCGCACCAACTGCCGTTCCACACCAGCGGGCGCGGGCAGTGCAGTCGGCCCGGAAACCAGCCACACGCGCGCCCCACGCGCCGCGGCCCGTTCGGCTATCGCATAGCCCATCTTGCCCGACGAGCGATTGGAAATAAAGCGCACCGGATCGAGGTCCTCGACCGTGGGACCAGCCGTTACCAGCAGCTTCAGTCCATCCAAGTCGCCGCTGAAATGCGCCGCAACCGCCTCAACCAACTCCGCTGGCTCGGGCATCCGCCCGCGGCCAACCGCACCCGACGCCAGAGGCCCCACCCCTGGTTCGAGCAGGTGGAACCCCCGCTCTGCCAAGGTCTGCACATTGGCCTCGACCGCGGGATTGGCGAACATGTTCTCCTCCATCGACGGCACCAGCAGGACGGGGACACCCGCGCACAACAACACCGAGGTGAGCAAGTCGTCGGCCAAACCGCCGGCTATGCGCCCCAAACAGTGCGCCGTAGCCGGAGCTACTAAAATCAAGTCGGTCCACTCGGCCAACCCCACGTGCAGGACGGGAAATTCCGCATCGCGGCCAAATAAATCGCTGTACACCGCGTGGCGGGAAAGCACTTCTAACGTCTTGGGCGCGACGAACTCGCCAGCCGCGCGGGTCAATACCACTCGTACCTCAACCCCTTCAGCCATCAACAGCCGCACAATCTCCGGCGTCTTGTACGCGGCAATGCCGCCGGTGACTCCGAGTAGGATATGGCGACCCTGCAAGCTCATGGCTGATCGAGGCGCGCCAAGATGTGCGCGCAGGCGGCTTGGGGGTTGCAGCATTCGGTATCGACGACCAAGTCGTACACCGACAAGTCGCTGATGGCGATTTGGTGATGCGCGGCGTAGCGCTGGGCCTCGGACTCCTCGCGCTGGCGCGTTTCCGCGAGCGCTTGCGCCACCGGCTTGCCCTCGCGCTGTCCCACGCGCTCAGCCCGCACGGCCAGCGCCGCTTGCAGCCAGACCTTGAGGGCTGGAAGCTGATGCCGCTGGGCCATCCAGCCGGTGAGTCGCCCTTCGACGACGACTGGCGCACTCGCCCGCGCTTGCTCAACCAAGCGTTCGTCGAGCTGGCGGTCGATGCAGCCATCAGCTTCGGCCCGCTGGCCAAACTCGGCCAAGCTCACGCCCGCCTCTTGGGCCAGCTTGCGAAAGACGGCTCCGGCATTGACATAAGCCCAGCCCAGCCGCGCACACAGCCGGTCGCACACCGTGGTGGTGCCGCTGCCAGCCAAGCCGCTGATGGTGATGATCTGCACGGATGCCATAGATGCCTTCACGCCAAGTTTTGCACCTGCTCGCGCAGCCGCTCAATCTCTTCTTTGATCTCTACGACCCAATGGGCGATCTCGGCATCTGCGGCCTTGGTGCTGATGGTGTTGGCTTCGCGGTGCATTTCCTGCAAGAGAAAGTTCAAGCGCTTGCCCACTTCGCCGCCCTGGGCCAAGGTATCGAGGAACTGGGTATTGTGGCTGCGGAAGCGGACGATCTCCTCGACGATGTCGCTGCGCTCGGCGATCAGGGCAATCTCCGTGGCGAGGCGATCTTCGGCAACCGCCCCAGGCGCGAGCAGCGAGGCGATCTTTTCCCGCAGCCGCTCGGCAACCTCACCACGGGTCGCTTGCGCTCGCTCGGCTACGCGCTCCAGATGCACCCCCACCGCCTCGACGCGGGCGCGCAAGTCCTCGGCGAGAGTGTGTCCCTCGGCCTCGCGCATGGCCACTAACTCGGCCAGCGCTTGGTCCAACCCCACCCGCAGCACCTCTTGCGCAACCGCGCTATCCAGCTCTGCGACTTGGACGCGAAAGAGATTGGGTAGCTTCGCCAGCAGCACCCGCTCAATTCCCACATTGAAATGCTCTAGTCCCTTAAAGCGAGCAAAAAACGCCTTCCACGGCGGCAGCGTAGCCCGACTCTCCGCCGCTTCGCTCTGCGCCAATTCAGCTAGCCGCCGTAGCTGGGCCAGATAGTGCTTGGCGGCTTCTTCGTCTAACTGGGGCAGGGCCTCGGGCTGACTTTCCTCTTCCCAAGCGATGTGCGCGCTTATCTTGCCGCGCTTAACCCGCGCCTGAATCCGCTCGCGGATGGCTAGCTCAAAGGGCTGGAGATCAGCCGGGCAGCGCACCTGTATGTCGAGATAGCGGCTGTTGACCGACCGCAGTTCGACGGCGAGCCGCAAACTCCGCCGCTCGGCTGCGGCGCGGCCAAAGCCGGTCATGCTGTGAATGGGAACTGGCTCGGTCATAATTGGTTCTCGCGGGATAAAAGTTACAACTAAGGAAAGTCGCTAAGGAGTAAATCCGATGCAAGAGAGGATTGGCAGCCTCAGCGGCCTGGATTCACGGCAATGCGGACGATGGAAGAAAAGCCGACGAGCTGTGCAAGAGTTTGGCCCTCGGCCGTGAATTTCCACAGCACGTCGTCGGTCGCGACCCAAGCCCGCTGCTGCACTGGGTCAAAGGACAAGGCGCTACCGCCGGGCACGTCGGTCCAGTGCTGCTCCAATATCCCGGCAGCCGAGAACACCGCCAGATCCCGTTCCCCCAATACCCAGCAGGCTCCGCTTGCATCATCCACGGCCAGTCCCACGGCCGCGGCAAAAGGCAATTCCACGTAGAGGATGGTGCCCGCTCGATCCAGCCGCGCCAAGCGGTGCCCCTCACCGCCCAACAGCCACACATCTCCCCCTGTGCCTGCCACCAGTGCCTTGGGAGCCGCCAGCACGTGGAATTCAGCGGCGCGAGTGCCGTCGGGCTGGTAGAACAGCACGCGGCTTTGGGCTTGGTCGGCGATCCAGCAGCCTCCGGCCTGTGCGGCCAACGCCACAGGCTGAGTAAAGGAGGCATCGACCGGAATGAGGGCCAGCGAATCGGCCGCGTCCAAGGAAAACCAAAAGACCCGCTGTTGCCCCGCGTCGGCCAGCCAACCAATGCGCGCGGCAGCATCAATGGCCAGAGCACCGGGGCTCTCCACCGCCGCGCCCAGCGCAGCCAACGCGCCGTCTTCCGCAATCCGGTACAGCCCGGCAAACCCCCGGTCGCTGACCCAGCACGAACCATTAGCCACGTCGAGCGCAATCGCCGCCAAGTCGAAAAAGCGCCCCTGGGCAAAGTGCGCACTGCGCGCATCCGCGCTGATTTTCCACACCAGCCCGGCGTGGCGATCAGCCACCCAAGCGACTTCTGGGCCGGGCGTAGCAGACACGGGCCTGCCGCTAGGGCGCTCGTCTTCCCCGGCGACGAGCAAGCTGAGCTGGTACTCGTAGCTCGTCCCGTTTTGCACTCCTCCGTCCGCATATGTGGTCGCGTCTGGTGCCAGCACTGGGGTGATCGGCTCCCACTCGTCCCCAGGCAGACGGCGGTAGAGTCGGTAGCCTTCGATATCGGAAAAGTGGGAAAAATCCCACCGCAACTCCACCTGACCATCGAGTGCCAAAGCCGTCAAGGCACTAAACGACTCGCTCTGCAGGTCCTCGGCTTGCGGGTCGAGTGGATTGCGCCGCGGGCGGTCGCTGCAAGCTAAGACCAGCGCGCCGAGGCAGCACCCTATCCAGAGACAGCTTCTCACGACCGAGACCTAAAAAAGAGCAGGTACGAACTGAGTACCAAGCCTACCTCCATGCCGATAAACGCCGCGCCAGTCACGCGGTCAAAGTGCTTGGCCGCGTCCAATTCTCGCTGCTGACGCACCACGCTGGCCGAGCGCAAATAGCGGTCGTACGCAGCGTTGGCCCGCTCCTTGCTCCAGTAGGCCACTGCACCGGCCCCCACGGCCAAGGCCGCGCTCAAGTAGAGCTTTTTGCGCGAGCGTTTCTCCTTGCTTGGAGCCGCAGACGCAGTTGGCATCGACTGCTGCCCAAGCTTTGGCTGCTCGGCCCATTGCTCCGCTAAAGCTGCTTCCAACGGAGCCAACCGCCGAGCTAGCTCTAACGGCTCAGCCCATGTCGGCACACCTGAAAGCACCAGCAGCAAGCACCAAGCAATCGTCTTTTTCATGCCGTTTCCCTCGCTCAGTGGCGTCCAAACACGTAGAGAAGCCGCTTCTCAGTGGCGACGACGACGACCTGTGCGCCCAAGGACACCGGTGCCAAAACGGGGCCGTCCAACCGGTATTTCCACAGCAGATGTCCGTCTTGCAGATCCAAGGCGTAGAGATGGCCGTCGCTGGAAGCGCCATACGCAGTGTGATCCGTAGCGACTGGACTGCTCCGCACCACACCCTCAGTGGCAAACGTCCACCGCACGGCACCAGTAGCCGCGTCTAGTCCATAGAAGTGACTGTCGGCGCAGCCGACCACCAAGACACCGCCGGCCAATGCTAGCCCCGGAGTCGGCAGCGCACCCAAGGCCTGCTCCCACACCACCTGCCCGGAGTCGCGGTACGCGGCTAGCACCCGACCAGAGGCTGTCGCCGTAACTATCTGCTCTCCAGCAAGTACGGGCTGCGAGCGCACCGCTTCCTCTAGACTCGTGCGCCAGCGCTCTTTGCCACTTTCCGCATTCAGGGCTACCAAGTCCCCAGACGCGGTACCAGCAAACGCGAGATCACCGCTCAGCGTCAGTTCAGTCCGCGGCCGACCGCCCAATTCGGCGTGCCACAGCAAATGCCCGTCGTCCAGACGCAGCGCCTGCACTGCGCCCTGCTCATCCACCGCGATCAGGGTATCGCCGCGCACGACCGGCACCTGACAAAACGTTCCCTCGTGCCGCCAAAGCTCCGCTGCTGTCCGCCGATCCAAAACCCGCAAGCTAGGCTTGCGGCCCAACACCCCCAGCGCGTACCGCGCCCCGGCCAACTGCCCTGGGGCACACGCCATTTTATCGTATCCATGCTTGCCCAACTGGGTGCCATTGCGTCGGTTCAGCGCATAGAGGGTCGGCTCCGTCGTCAGTTGGAGGATCAGATCACCGGCAAAGAGCGCGCCGCCCAGCGGCGAGCCGTCCATTTTGTGCGTCCACAAAAGTTGCAGCGGCGGCTCAACTCCCACTGCGCTGCGCCCCGGCTCGCCGAGGTAGAGCACCTTTTCGCCGCAGGCCGTCAACAGGCAAAATCCGAGCAAGGCGTAGCGCATTTAATAATCCCAACCAAAGAAGAAATCCCAGCGCGTGTCGCTGTCTATGGACTTGAAGTCCGTGCGCCGCGCCGCATCCACGCGAAAGACGAAAACCCCGCCCAAGGCCAAGCGCACCCCCGTGCCAAACGCCGCGCGCCATTGCTCGAAGTCGGAGTTCCACGCATTGCCCACGTCGAAAAAGAGCGCACCCCGGAAGGCGCTAAACTCTATGGCCCCAAACGGAAAGTGGAGCAAGAACCGATCGACCAAGGGGAAGCGCAACTCTTGGTTGTACAACACCATCTTACTGCCCCACAGCGAGCGCCAGCGATAGCCCCGCAACGTCCAACTACCCCCCAAGGAGAAAAACTCAGGTACCGCGCCGGTGGAGCGCCGGCCCATCAGGCGCACGGCCAACGCGCTGCGCTGCGAGAGGCGGAAGTAGTGCCGGTAGTCGCCAAAGAGCGTGATATTGAACCGCCGCGAGGTCTTAAAGTCGATCGTCTGCGCCAGCCCAAAGCTGTAGCGCTGGCCCTCCAGCGGCCCGGTCGGAATCCACAGGCTAGTGTCGTGGGTATAGCTGACGTAGTTGTTGGCCAGCCAGCCCGACAGCTTCCGCCCCTCAAATTGCCGGTCGATTTCAGCGTGGCGCAGCGAGAGCCGGGTGTCGATGCGGTCGTGCTGGGAAAAGGGATAGCTCAACCCAATGTGGGCACCCAAGCGCTCTTCGCGCACAAAGCGGCCAAAGCGGCTCGAAAAGCGGTCGTTGAGCCGGAATACCCCCCAATACGCGTTGAGCCGCTGCCCGAGGTGGAAGCGCGTCAAGGCCACGTTCAGGCCGTCGAAGAAACCGGATCGGCTGGCGGCAATGTGCGAGAGCACGAAGTGGTACTGATCGTTGCCCAGCACATCGCTCAGCGCCACTTGAATGCCGCCCGAGGTGCCAAATTCCGGGTCCTGCGAGATCTGACCCTGGGCTATGTCGAAGCTCATCTTGCGCTCATAGGGCCGGCTGGCGACCTCACTCTGGCCGTGCAGACTCGCCAGCGACCACGGCTCGGCCTGCGCCTCATCCACGCGCTGATAGCTGACCTCCGCGCTGTCGGCCCAATCCACGGCCAGCTCGTAGATTTGGAAGCCGCCGCTCTCATAGCCAGAAAAGAGCAAGTGCTGGTCATCGGCCAATAGCACCGGATCAAACGCACCCGTCAACACGTGGGTCAAGCGCTGGGTCGCCGTGCGCTCGCCCGTTAGCTGCAAGGCATAGATATCGTACGCACCCGCGCGGTCAGAGCTAAAGACGATGCGCTCGCCGTCCGGCGACCAGCGCGGCTGTCCGTCGTTGTGCTCGCCGTGGCTGAGAGCCGAGATCTGCTCGGTCGCCAAATCGTATAGGAACAAATTGTAGCGACCGCGCCGTCCCCCGGTCCAGCGGTCGGAGCTAAAGACGATGTGCCGACCATCCGGTGACCAGTCGGGCTCGCGGTCGTGATAAATGTCGCGGCATAAGGCGCGGAGGCTATCGCCCGTTACATCGACCAGATAAATGTCAGTCCAGCCCCCTTCGTCGCTGCCGGCAAAGGCCAGCCGCTGCCCGTCGGGCGCGAACGACGGCGACGCAATCGCGACGATCCCGGCAAACGACAAATCCTCCACCACGCGTTTTTGTTCCACATCCCAAATGTACAGGTGATCGCGACCTCGGCTTTTGGCTGCAAACGCCAGCCACTTGCCATCCGGGGAAGCGGCCAGCCGCGTCGAGAGCGGGTGCAGGGACTCAAAGACCGGCATGCGCTCGCCTTCGACTACGACCTCGGGTTCGCTGCCGTCGCGGCGCGTGCGGACGATCTGCGTATAGCCTTGATCGTTGCGAAAGTGGTAGAATGCGCTGCTATCTCCGGGGACGATTTCGGGCTTGATATTAAAGCCGCGCTGCGTGCGGGCAGTGGCCAATTCGGATGGGGGATCGCGGTCGGCAATCGCCGGCAGGTGGCGCTTGTGCAAATGGTATTGCCAAGCTTGGTCGAACTTGTCCAAGCTCTCGCCGGTCGTAATCGCAAAAATTTCGCCAAAGGTCTCGCCGCGCCACCAATTGGCAAAGAGTTGCTCAAACACATCGGCTCCGTGCCGCGCTGCCATAAAGTGGCAGATCGACTCTCCTTCCTTGTACATCTGAAAGGTGCCGTAGATGCGATACATCTCGGCGATGGACACCAGCCGCCGCGCAAAGAGCGCATCGCGCACTATCATTTCGCCAAAGCTGTTAGGCTCGCTCGACCAGTACTCGGCCAGCCCTTCGGAAAACCACAGCGGCGCCGGGCGGAAGTCCAATATCCCGTGCTGCTTCAGCACCCGCGCAATCCGGTCAAACGTGAAGACGTGGACCAACTCGTGGTGCAGCACCCGCTCGAATTCGGGCAGGGAACCGCTCAGCGGCAATGCGACCCGCCCCTTGAGGTATTCGGTGAAACCCGCTACCCCCTCGGGCAGGATATTGGGGATGATATTCGTCTGTTCAAAGTAGATGTGCGAGGAATAGACCACTAGCGGCACCCGCCGCTGCACTGTGTGGGCGAACTTCTTTTCGAGGTCGGTGAACTGGCGCTCGGCCATTTGCGCGGCGTACGCGGCCAACTCCTCCTCTTCGGCGAAGAAGTACACGTCAAAGTGCTCAGTCTCCATTTTCCGCCACGCAAACTCCGCGTACTGCACCTTGTTGCGGCCAAAGCCCTGGCCGTCAGCAGCCGAGGCCATCAGCAGCCAACCGAGCGCGACCCAAGCTAAACAGCGCATTGCAGTCCCTGCTACCACACGCCGTTCAGCGCAATTCGCGCACAAACGACGGGCTGAACGCGCCGCGCGCTACTTCGGAGACCGGCCCCTTCATCGTCAGGTCGTAGCTTGCGCTCACGTCGATGTGCAATGTCCCACCTGGGGCCCTAACCGCAACCGGACTTTTGACCAAGCCCAGCCGCACCGCCGCACTCGCAGCCGCACACGCCGACGATCCCGACGCCTGCGTTTCACCGGCACCGCGTTCCCAGATCAGGATGTAGATCGCATGAGGCCCCACGGGCACGGCGAGCTGTACGTTGATGCGCCGGGGGAAGAGCGGGTGATTTTCCAACTCTGGCCCCAAAGAGCATAGCTCGTCCTCAGTCCACCGAGCGCCCTGTTCGCGGAAGACGACGCAGTGCGGATTGCCGACGCTGACGCCGGTAAAGGTCAAAGTCTGCCCGCCGACATCAATCGGCTGCGCGACCAGCTCTTCGGCTTCCAGCGTGCAGGGCAAGGCTTGCGGCGCAAACGTCGCTCGCCCCATCTGCACCGTGGCGGTGCTGGCGTCACCATGCTGATCAATGTGCAAATCAACGCTCACTAAGCCGCCCTCCGTTTCGACCGTGAACTGCTGCTTTTGCACCTGGCCGGTGGCGTGCAGGTAGCGGGCGAATATCCGCAGACCATTGCCTGACTTTTCCGCCTCGCTGCCGTCGGGGTTGTAGATTTTCAGGCCAAAGTCGGCCTTTTGCGACGGTGCCAGCGCGAGAATGCCGTCGCTGCCCACGCCCCAATGGCGGTCGCAAATCGTGCGGATATTGTCTGGCGTCAGCTCAAAGCTGAGCCCAGCCGGATCAACGGCAATGTAGTCATTGCCGAGGCCGTGTCCCTTGAAAAATTCGTTGTCCATTATGCGTCCTTTCTCGTTTGTCTTACAGAACTTAGACCCCTGCTCAAGCAGGGTCAAACAAAGTTGCCGAGGGGAGGCCGGCCGGTATATTAGCCTTCATGTTGTGCTTAGTAGTAGCCCTCGCGGCAGAGGCGCGCCCGCTTATTGGCCTCCCACTGCCATTTGCGCGTACTCAGCCAGCAGTTTCACGCGCTCCACGCCGAGCCACCCGGTCTCGCCGAGCCAACCGCCCGCTGGTAATTCACGGCCACGCAACAGTATCAGTTGCGCGGCTTGCTCGCGCGCTGGCAAGCGCTGGCACCGGCGACTCCTGCCGTCAACAACGACTTGCTGGCCTTGCAAAGGCGCGATGAAGTGTTACGTTATCTTCAACGGCAGCTAGCGGCCATGGTTTTCACCTTAATCTATTGAGGATGGAGGAGTGAATTCAGGATGAATAGTCCCCAAAGATATAACGCGCTAAGTCTTTTCTCTGGGGCCGGAGGAATGGATATAGGCGTACAGGATGCGGGATTCGATATTCTAGCACAAATAGAAATAGATGAACACTGCTGCAACACCCTACGTGCGGCAAGAGAACGCGAAAAAAGAGATACCAAAATTATTGAGTCAGATATTAGAGAGATTGACCCAGCCGAACTTCGCAAAGACTTAAACCTAGAAAAAGGCGAACTCGATCTTCTTTTTGGAGGCCCCCCTTGTCAATCTTTCTCCTTAGCAGGAAAGCAACTTGGCTTAAAAGACGAGAGAGGCATGTTACTATTCGAGATTGTTCGGTTTTCCGAAGAGCTAGAACCAAAGGTGATTTTAGTTGAGCAAGTAAAAGGGCTTCTCTCATCAAAAGGATCCGAGCAGCGAAGAGGTGAAATTTTTGAGAAATTTTTAATAGCCTTAGAAAATGCTGGTTATTCTTCCAAATGGAGAGTTGTTTTAGCCGCAGATTACGGCGTACCTCAACTGCGAGAGCGATTATTCGTAATCGCCACGCTGAAAAGAAACGGCTTCCTCTTTCCAGAACGAACATACGCACCGCTAGAAGAATGTAATGGATTGTTCTCGTATAAACCTCATGTCGGTATCGGCTCCGTAATTGAAAATCTAGGAACACCTTCACCAAAAATTAGGGGAACTACTTTCTACGACCGCGAGGACAGCCACGTCGATGTAACGCCAGCTAGGGACAGGGAACGCATCGAACAGGTTCCCGAGGGATCATATTTGGCAGCTCATCCTCACTTAGGTAAAAGATTACTCAGAGGTCTTAAATCAAAGGACACCACAAAGTATTTAAGGCTGCATAGGGATAGACCTGCTAATACATTAAGGTGTGGAGAGATTTTCTATCATCCCATCGAAGATAGGTATCTCACGCCACGGGAATATATGAGAATTCATGGCTATCCCGATTCATATATCCTAAAAGGACCTATACGCAGTAGAACGGGTACCGTGAAAAACTTAGACCAGCATAGGCAAGTTGCGAATTCAGTTCCCCCTCCTCTCGCAGAGGCTTTGGCGAGCAAAATTTTCGAGTACCTAAATGAGTAAAATTTTTGAAGTATTTGGCCATCCATTAACCTCAAATCATCCTGATGCGATTGACTGTCGCACGAGGGCTTGGTGTCCATTCATGGAGAATGAATGTGATGGTGGAGGCAATAGGCATCTCTCCGCTTTGAATTTGCGGAACTATCCACAATTAGCTCAACAATTCCCTAAAAAAGATACTATTCAGGTTGGGGTCTGTTCACTCTTGGTGCGTGGGAAGCCTTGGATTGTTTGTCCTAGGCGCTTATTCGCCCTGCGGGATTCCAACTGTTCTCATCTTCAAGCAAGAGTTCGAGAGGACCTGATCCAATATAGCGGAGTAGATAGAGCAATCGAATATCGGGCATGGTCTGAGGTAAAGATAAAATTCTCAATGAATAAAAATGAAAAAGAGAAAACATTTGACTATACCTTCGACTACGTTTTGGCAGGAAGGTGCAGAAAATCACTTAGCGAAATATCAGAACTAGTTAAAAAGAGCGAGCGAGAATGTGAGAAAATTGCGACCCAAAACAAATTCACGCTAGAAAGGTATGCTGGAGAGCACTGGGTAGTCGATTTTCCCGCTGATCCAATAGTAATAGTCGAGGTGATGACCTCATCTACCTCTGGGGGAAACAAAAAGAAGAGAACGCAAATAGGAATGGCTTTTGAAGATGCTATCTTGAAAGGAGACGACCACGAAGGCCCCGGTATTAACTATAGACAAGTATGGGCGCGAATGGTCAGTCAACTTATTGTAAAATCACAGGTTAGTTTGGCTTGGGGTGGAAAAACTATTTGGATTGTACAGGATGCTTTAGCGGACTATATTTCTTCTTCGACCGGACTGGATCTCCAACGATTCATCAGTAGCACTTCAGATGAGGTGAACATATTGTCCTTTGGATATGGGAACAATCCCGAGCCTGAAGAGGACTCCGGGATCGTCCCTCTATGTGAATCCCAGCTATATGCGGGACCTGTATCTTCAGCCAAAGGATCCGGTAAAAGTGGTGGATTTATGGACATCATCACTATTGGCGTACCACCTCCGAAAGATTACTTATGGAAATCGCTTTTCCGCAAGTCTCCGTGTGGTAGCGTTAATGTGCCGTAGCCGCCTCGCATTCGCTGCACGGAGTTGATATTATAGCCTCAGAAGGGTAATTCATCATAGTCTATGTATGGATTCTTCTCGGAGTATGGCTTCTCCTCAAAGGAATCAAGCAATGGCTGCAACTCCTTGGCCCACTCAGCAGTGGAGAAAAGGAGCTCTGCAGACAGTGAGTCGTAGTACCTTTTGTCGCCAGACGACAGCCCATCTTTGCATAACCGGAGTATAAAGTCATTGGGTCTCTTCCCATACCCTATGAGGTATCGAAAGAAGTAGCGGAAGACGTAGTCCTGCTCGCCCCTATTGGGAGAACTGAGCTTCTTGGTTAACGTGTAGATTGCTTGGTCTCTTAACTCCATTGAATCAATAATATTGGCCAGCCAAGTGCCAAGTGCCCCCCCGAGATACTCTCCAGAATTTGCCTTGTACTCCCCTTCCTTGAGAGATTTCAGTAGCCGACTTTCGATCCGAAGCCTTGCTATGCGAGCGATCTGATTCCATTCGTCTCCAGCGAACACCTTGGTAGCAATCCTGATGGTAGCGTCATCTTCGGTTGTCTTGAGATCCTCAGATACCAGTGCCACAAACGCTGATCTATCTTCCGCATCCAACCTATTGAGGATCGAGTGAGCCACTAGTCTCATCACTTGAGGATTTACTTCGGTCCGGGCTTCGTAGATGGCAGTCAGTGTATCGTTGAGCTTCTCCTTTGGTATCTCAGATACGATGAGATCTGTGTATTCCTCACTTTCAACGAAGTGTTCGTCACGGATTCTCTGAATCATATCTCCGATCTCGAAAGGTGCTTTGGCCTTATTGATCATCTGCAGGAGATAGTCGAGGAAGGCGAGGATCCGGTCAGCAACCTCCTTGTTATCCTCGATTTTTTATGGCTTCTCGGATTTCTTATAGCCTGCATAACGCCACGAAGAAGCGACCCCGTTCCCTTTTGAATATTCCTATCAGACTCGCTCCTGAGAGGAGTGAGTTTAAGCTTGGGATCAGATCCACCAAGTGCTTCGCCAACCAAGGAAACCCCATCGCTCTCGCATCCAGTACGATCACGAAGGACTTCATTCAATAGGAAGATAGAATCGAGAATAGCACCTGTGTAGTTCGCCTTTTCGTAGTTGGCATATATAGCCTTTGATAATTGTTCGGACAATTCAATTTGGATGTTCATGGATACTCCTTAGCCTGTTTGGACTATAGCTCCGCTGTTGTTCAATTCGTTGTTCATTATGTGCCCTTTCTCGTTTGTCTTACAGAACTTAGACCCCTGCTCAAGCAGGGTCAAACCAAGTTGCCGAGGGGAGGCCAGCCGGTATATTAGCCATCATGTTGTGCTTAGTAGTAGCTCTCGCGGCTGAGGCGCGCCCGCTGTTGGCCTTCCACCGCCTCCAAGGCGTGAGCGACCATCCCTATCGCATCTGCGCGGGCGAGCAGACACACCTGATTGTCTCCGGCGTCGGTAAAATAGCCGCCGCAGCAGCCACGGCGTACCTGCGTGCATTGATCGGCGATACACCGGCTGCTTGGCTCAATATCGGTATCGCCGGCCACGGCAGCCAAGCAGTGGGGACGCCTCTGCTAGCGCATAAGATCGTGGACGCAGCCAGCGGCAAGCCCTTTTACCCCACCTTCACCGCGCCCCCGCCCTGTCGCACCACTTTGCTACATACCGTCGATCGCGCACAACCAGCTACTGGCGACGTTGCGTACGACATGGAAGCCAGCGGCTTTTGCGAGGCCGCCCAGCGCTTTGCCACCAGCGAGCGAGTCCACTGCCTCAAGGTAGTATCCGACAACCCGCAATCTCCCTATCAGACACTTAATGCGGAGAAAGTGGAGGCGTTAATAGAAACGCAACTCGATGCGGTCGCCCAAGTTGGCGAACATTTGCGAGCACTCAGCCAGCAGCTTCACGCACTACACGCCGACCCGCCCGGCCTTGCCGAGCTAACCACCCGCTGGCAATTTACCACTACGCAACAGCACCAGTTGCGCGGCTTGCTCGCACGTTGGCAGGCGCTGTCAAAGACGCCCATTGTCAACGACGACTTGCTGGCCTTGCAAAACCGCGACGAAGTATTAGCCCATCTTAAGCAGCGGCTAGACGAAGTGGAGTTTTTTCTTATTCCAGAAGCGACGAAAGATGCTCAGGCAAAAGCCTAACGACGGTTGGACAACTTGAAAATAGCGTTGGCAAACGAATAATACGGCTCGTTTGTGCTTCATCTATACCTATCCTAAAGAAAGGAAACTGTGATGCCGCAAAAATTCTTGCTGTGGACGGTCGCCCTGCTCAGCTTCTACAGCCACGCCCTAGGCCAAGACGGCCCGTACATTCAGATGGGCTGGGGGATCGCCGTTGCTCCGGCGATGGACGTGAGGGGCACCGACAACGACTGGAGCACCAAGTGCGACCGAATCATCAATCCGGACGGGTTAGAAGTGAGCGATGAATGCGATTCAGTGCCAGCCCCAACGGAATGGGAAAATGCGTTTGGCGGCGGCTCTGGAATCGGGTCGGGCTTCGCTCTTGGCTATCGCTGGGGAGCCTTCAGAATCGAGGGAGAGTACTTCCACCGCAGCACGACCTACGACGAGCGCTCCGACATTGCCATCTTCGACGAAATAACCCTCGACAAGCAGGATCAGGAAATCGAATTGGCCATCGCCGGGATCGACAACTTGCAATCGCACAACCTGTTCGCCAACGCTTACTACGACTTTACCTTGGGACCGGCGCTAGTGTCGTACGCCGGGGCTGGAGCGGGGATGGCAAGCACATCGTTTTACTATTTTACTAATTGGAAGCGCAACGACGACCCCAGCCGGATTAGGACGTTTGCAGACCCGGATTTGAACGCGAAAATCGCCGGTTCAACCACGATCGGCCAAGCGCGACTGACCGACCGCCGCATAGGCTATCAACTGCTCGTCGGCGCGGCCTATCAGATCGGCGATCGCGCCGCTTTGGATCTCAAGTTGCGCTGGATGACTTCCGGCGAGTTCGCAAGCGAAAAAACCGAGTGGGATCAACTGCGCAGCCACGACTCCACAGTGGGGCGCGGCGAGCCGATTCTATACACTATTACCACGGACGACACCTCGTTCTGGGGAGCGGGCCTTAGCCTGCTATACCAGTTCTGAGGATCGCTTTAGCAAGGGAGGAGCTATGATCAGCGCCGAACAATTAAGGACCTTTGAGGAACGGGGCGCTGTCACCATTGACACGCCTTTGACGACCGAAGAAATCGCCGCGGCCGCGGCCGCCATCGACGCACTACTGCCTTTTAAACCAGCCGAACCGGACCAGGCACCGCGTTTTCGCTACGGAGCGACCTGCAATTACTACGAGCCGGCCCTACTGGACCTGATCCAGCATCCCTTCTTTGAAGCGGTCGCCAAACGAGTATTGCGAGCCGATGCGATCCGCTTTTTCCAGACGGCGATTGTGGCTTCTTATCCCCAGCCGGAAAGCGAGTTCAGCTACGACCAGCACACCGATATCCAGTACAGCTTGGCGGATTGGGCTGCGACGCCACGGCGGGTCGTATGCAGTTTTTTTCTGTGGTTGACCGATGTCAATGAGCAGCGGGCACCGATGATGCACCGACCCGGCAGCCACCGCCTAGTAGCTGCCGCGCGTTCGGTCGATCCAGTGCTGAAAGACGCGATGCCGGGAGTCCAGGGCATCAAAATGGTGGACCTGCCGCCGGAATACGCTGCGCCGCAGCCGGTTTTGGCACAAGCGGGACAGGTAACAGTGCTGACGACGTCCATGGTCCACGGCGGATCGACCAATATAGACGACGAGCCGCGCAAGGCGCTGGTTATGACCTATACTGCGGCGGGAGTCGCGATCGGCCTACCCGAAAATCAGGCGGCGACCAAGCGAGAATACGACGCCAAACTAAGAGAGCTTCTGCGGCCCGAGCGGGCGCATCTAGTAGCTGAGGACTAGAAAAATATTAGCCGAGGTCTCGCCGTCGGGCCTGAAATCGCTCGGCATACACCATACCGAGCACGCCGGCCAAGATCAAAATCCCACCGCCAGTCAAGCTCCAAGTCACTGGCTCCCCCAAGACCCAGTGGGCCAGCGCGATCTGCCCGATGGGTGCTGTAGCAGTCAGCGTACCGACCAGCACGGCACTGAGCCGCTTCATGCCCTCCGAGACCAAAACAAACGCACAGCCCGTGGCCAACACGCCCAGCACGAGCACTATAATCCACGTGGCCGCCGTCGGCTCCGAGTGCAATTGAAAATGAGTCGCGGCGAGTGCGCCCGTGACCACTACACCCATCGTCATCATTGGGGCCAGTATCGCCGCGGTTCCCACCCGCTGTGCAAGTGCCTTGTTGGCGAGCGCGTAGATTCCCCAACCCAACCCCGCCAACAGCATCAGCACATTGCCCAGTACATAGCGCGGTGCAAACAGGTGGCCCACATCCTCGCGTGCCCCCACGATCACCGCGACTCCAGCCAGCACCAGCGCCATCCCCACCATTTTCCCTATACCCAACCGCTCGCGCAGCACGACGACGGCCAGCACCGTCAGCGCGACGTATTGCACCTGGACGACCAACGAGCCAGCGCTGGCCGTGGTATAACTCAGTGCCAACGCATAGAGCGAGAAGTTCAGGCTCATGCCCAGCCCCCCGATCACATGCCACCAAGACCATTGAATGTCCCGCAGGGTATGGCCGCGCGCGAAAAAGGCGGCCGACACGACCGCCGCACCTTGCAGCAACCGGAGAAAGGCGATCGTGAACGGATCAAAAACGGGAAATAGCAGTTTCACCAGCACCGGGATGACGCTCCACAACGCAAACACCCCCAGCATACACAGTATCCCAATCCCCATCCTGCCGATCCCTCTTCTATAAGTAGGGTGCTAGTCCTCGACGTTGACGCCCAAAGGCGCGGCGAAGCGCGGGAATGCCGTCGGTCACTTCCGCGCTTCACCTTGCGGAAGCTCGATGTATTTCCCCGTATCTATCTAAATCAAGGAAGCTACTGGGTGATAGCAAGCCGGACGTTCAGTGTATCCAGCACTCTAAAGAGCGTGTCAATCCGCGGGTTGCCCTCGCTGGATAGCGCCCGGTACAACGCCTGCCGCCCCAGACCGCTGGCTTCGGCGATGGAGGACATCCCCTTGGCCCGGGCGACATTGCCGAGAGCCTTGGCGAAGTACTTCGGATCGTTTTCTTCTAGCGCTATGTTGAGGTATTCAATCAACGCCTCATCGTTGTCGAGAAAATCGATTACGTCGAATTTTTTGAGCTTCATGATGCCTCCTTTGAGCCAAGTCTCAAAGACCTCGGTATAGACGATTTCCATAGTCGCAATGTCCCTTTTTGAGGACATATTGTCAAGTAGATTCTTACGTATGACGGATCCCTTGTTTATACTTGTCTGTGGAAATCGTTTAGATTCGTCACCTGTTTGCTGCCCATGTTCGATTTCATCTACGCCGAAGAGTCCATCCGCGACCACCCGCGCACCCGCGCCCTGCTGGACCGCTTCCCCCGCGCTCAGCTAGTCCCCTGCGCCCGCTACGGCGAGGTCTTCAACCGCACGGCGCAAAACTTCCGCCTGCAAAAACGCCGTCCCGCGCTCATCCTCGCCCACAAGGCCGGGCGGCGCGTCCTTCCCGCCCCCGACGGCTACGGCATCGGCGGCGAGCGCAACTACTATTTTTCGCACCTGCTCAACTGCCCCTACGACTGCCGCTACTGCTTCCTCCAAGGCCTGTACCGCTCGGCGCACCTAGTCCTCTTTGTCAACTACGAAGACTTCCAGCAGGACATCGCCGCGCACATCGCTGCGGACGCGCCCGACACGCCCTATTTCTTCTCCGGCTACGACTGCGACAGCCTTGCATTAGAAGGCATTACCCGTTTTACAGCCGACTTCCTCCCTTTCTTTGCCGACCATCCGCAAGCGTACTTTGAACTGCGCACCAAGAGTGTGCGCATAAAAACCCTACTCGCCACCGAGCCCCTGCCCAACTGCGTCGTCGCCTTCAGCATGACCCCGCCGGCGCTTGCCGACCAATTCGAGTTCGGCGCGCCACCGGTGGCCCGACGTTTGGAGGCCATAGCCGCCCTGCAAGAACGCGGCTGGCCCATTGGGCTGCGCTTTGATCCGCTGCTCTACGACCGCGCCTACGAGGAGCGCTACCGCGACCTGTTCGCCCTCGTGTTCTCCAAGGTGCGCCGCAACGGTCTGCACTCAGTCAGCCTAGGCCAATTCCGCCTGCCGCAGGGCATGTACAAAACCATGCACAAGCTCTACCCAGACGAAAAACTCCTCGCCTATGGCTTGGAAGAAAAAGACGGCATGGTCTCCTACCGGCCCGCCTTGGCCCAAAAGCTACACGACTTTTGCGCGGATCAATTGCTCCAGTACATTCCCGCCGAGCTTTTCTTTCCCTGCCCCTCCACCACCCTACAGGTCTGATATGCGCGTCTTAGTCACCGGGGCCAGTTCCGGCATTGGCCGCGCCGTCTGTGAGAAGCTGCTCGCCAACGGCCATCGCGCCATCGGTATTGCCCGCGATTTCGGCAAGTTTTCCTGCGATGACCGCCGATTTAAAGCGCACGAAATTGACCTCGCCGACCTCGACCAGCTTCCCGACCATCTACAAAACCTCGTCGCCACCTACTCGGCTCTCGACGCCCTAGTCCTCAACGCCGGTGTAGGTCGCTTCGGCACCCTAGAGCAATTCTCCTACGAGCAAATCCGCGCCCTAATTGACCTCAACTTGACCAGTCACGTTTTCGTCGCCCGCGCTTTCCTTCCCTCCCTCAAAAAAGCTGGGCGCGGACACTTGGTCTTTATGGGTTCGGAAGCCGCACTCATCGGCACGGCTCAAGGCAGCTTGTACTGCGCGGCCAAGTTCGCTCTGCGCGGCCTCGCCCAAGCCCTGCGCGCCGAGTGCGCCCGTGCTGGCATCCGCGTCACGTTGGTCAATCCCGGCATGGTCCAGTCGCCCTTTTTCGACGAATTGGATTTCCGCCCCGGCCCAGAGTCCGACAACTACATTTTGCCGGAAGACGTCGCCGAGGTCATCGTCCAAGCTCTGACGGCGCGCGACGGCACAGTACTCGACGAAATCAACCTCTCGCCGCAAAAAAAAGTGATCGAGTTTGGCGCGCGGAAGAAAAAGTAACCGGCGCTTGCTGTTTGGTGTTTAACCTGTACCCATCGCAAGAAAGCCAACGGCCATGCTCCAACGCACCTTCCTCGTCCTGCTCATCGCCGCCTGTACCCTCTCGTCCGGCTGCGCCACGGTCCGCCGCTAGCTGGGTTACTCCCTGATTTCCGACAAAACCGAAATCAAACTCGGCGCGAAGTTCGCCGCCCAAATCGAAGCCCAACAACGCCTTCACCCCGACCGCGGCCTCCAGTCCTACATCCAGCGCGTCACCAAGGCCCTACTTCCCCCAGCCATAGAAGACCGCCCCGGCATCCGCTACCGCGTTAAGGTCCTCGACGACCCCAAACAAATAAACGCCTTCGCCGTCCTCGGCGGCTATCTCTACGTCTATAGCGGCCTACTGCTGATCGCTGAAGACGAGGCCGAAATCGCCGGAGTCCTCGCCCACGAGATCGGCCACATCGTCGGCCGCCACTCTGCCAACCAACTCGCCGCCCGCTTCGGCATGGACTTCCTCACCAGCCTCGCCCTCGGCGAAGATCCCTACCAACTTGGCCAAATCGCCTCCCAACTCGGCAGTGCCCGCTTCAGCCGCGACGACGAGCGCGAGGCCGATACCTTCGGCGTCCGCTACGCCATCGAGGCTGGGTACGATCCGCGCGGCCTGCTGCGCTTTTTTGAAAAACTGAAAAAGCTCGAAGCGCACCGGCGTTCTGATTTAGAAAAGCTCTTCGCCAGTCATCCGCCTACCGGTGAGCGGATCCGCCGCATCGAGCGTCTGATCGACCAGTACGGAGCCAGCGGGGGGCAGCGCCACCGCGCGCGATTTGTGCGCGAGACCGCCGTTTTGCGGTGCAAGTAGCGCTCCTATTGTCCCAGTTCAATCCAATTCCTACTTTCTTGGCGGTTTCTCACTCCGCTAAGGAAATTAAATGTTCCGTGTCTTCCTCCTGCTCCTGACTTTGCTGCCCAGTGCGCTCCTAGGCCAAGAGCGCCCGCCAACGCCGGTCATCGTCGCCGAGGTCCTCGAACAACCGCTTGTCGAAGACCTCTCCTTTGTCGGGCGCATCCTGCCCATGCGCTCCAGCCGCGTCGCCGCCGAGACCGAGGGGCGAGTACTAAGGCGCTTCGCGGAAGCCGGCCAAACCGTGCGCGGCGGCGATCCCCTCTTTGAATTAGCCAACGATCCACTCCAAGCCTCGCTGGCCGAAGCGCAGGCCGATTTTGAACTGCGCCAGTTTAACTACGACCGCAGCCGCCAGTTGCGCGCCACCGACGCGGTCTCCGAGCAAGACCTGCGCGACGACGCCTACGAACTGGCCCGCGCCCGTGCCAAGCTAGCCGGCCTCCAAGCGCAAGTAGAAGACCTCTTCGTCCGCGCCCCCTTCTCCGGGCACATCATCCAGACCTTTACCGAGGTCGGCCAATGGGTCGGGCGCGGCGGCGAGATTGTCCAAGTAATCTCCATCGACACCGTCCGCGTGTACGTCGATGTGCCCGAACGCTACGTGTCGCAGCTCACCTTGGGCGATCGCGCCGACATCTTCGTCGATGCCCTCGGCGGCGACCCCATTGCCGGCCTCGTGGCCGTCATCCTCGCCGAGGGCTACGCATCCTCCCACACCTTCCCGGTCGTCGTTGGTGCTCTCAACCCAGAGGGCCGGATGCGCAGCAATATGTCCGCGCGCGTGCGCTTCCAGATCGCACAACCTCAGACCTCGATTCTGGTGCACAAGGACGCCCTAGTCTCCGGCCCACAAGGACAGGTCGTGTACCTTGCCCGCGACGGCAAGGCCGTCAGCCGCCCCGTCGAAACCGGGCTGGCGCACAAGGGCTACGTAGCCGTTACCGGCGAACTCGCGCCTGGCGACCTCGCGGTGGTGCGCGGCAACGAGCGGCTGATGGACGGCCAAGCCGTGCGCATCATCCGCCGGCAGCCATAATCCGCCATGCGCCTAGTCGATACTGCCATAAAGCGGCCCGTCAGCGTAATCGTCGGCGTGCTCTTCGTCGCGCTATTCGGCCTGATATCCCTCTTCCGCATCCCCGTTCAACTCACCCCAGACGTCGACCGCCCTATCGTCACGGTCTCTACCATATGGCCGGGCGCTAGTCCAGAAGAAGTCGAGCAAGAGATCGTCCAGCGCCAAGAGGAACAGCTCAAAAGCGTCGAGGGACTGGTCCTGATGACCAGCGAGAGCAACGACAGTCGCGGGGTAGTAACCCTCGAATTCAACGTCGGCGTCGATCCAGACGCCGTGCTGCTGTTGGTCTCCAACAAACTCGACCAAGTCTTCGGCTATCCGCTCGACGCCGAGCGCCCCGTGCTCTCGGCCGGTGGCACCGGCCCAGGCGGGGCCATTACGTGGATTATACTCGACGTCCTGCCCAACCGCGACGGTCTGGATGTCGAGCGCTACCGCGACTACGCCGAGGAAGTAGTAAAAACCGCCCTCGAGCGCGTGCCCGGCGTGGCCCAGAGCAACATCTACGGCGGCTACGACCGCCAACTCCAAGTCATCGTCGATCCGCAGGCCATGGCCGCCCGCCAAATCACCGTCCAAGACCTATCTCAAGCCCTCGTCTGGGAGAACGCCAATATCAGTGCCGGGGCCTTTGACGAGGGCAAGCGCCGCTACATCGTGCGCACCGTCGGCCAGTACCAGCAGCCCAGCGACATCGAGCAGGTCGTCGTCCGCTCAGCCAATGGCACCCGAGTCACTGTCGGCGAGATCGCCCGCACCCGCCTCGGCTACGTCCGCGCCGGGGCCGCTGTGCGGCAAAAGGGCCGCCCCGCTATTGCCATCAACGCCCAGCGCGAGACCGGAGCCAACGTCCTCGAAGTCATGGACGGCATTCGCCGCACCATCCGCGAACTCAATGAGGGGCCGCTGGCCCGCGAGGGTCTCCACCTCACGCAGGTGTACGACGAGACCGACTACATCGACAGCGCCATCAACTTGGTGCGCTCCAACATCATCATCGGCGGCACACTGGCTGTGACAGTGCTCTTCATCTTTCTGCGCAGCATCAGTTCGGTGGCGATCATCGCCACATCCATCCCGATTTCAATTGTCGGCACCTTTTTGGCCATGTGGCTTTTGGGCCGCAACATCAACGTCATTAGTCTAGCCGGAATGAGCTTTGCGGTGGGCATGGTCATCGACAACGCCATCGTCGCGCTCGAAAACATTTTCCGCCACCAGCAGATGGGCAAAACCCGCGTCCGCGCGGCCTTGGACGGAGCCTCGGAGGTCTGGGGGGCGCTCCTCGCCAGCACCTTGACCACAGTGGCCATCTTCCTGCCCATCGTCTTCGTCCAAGACGAGGCCGGTCAGCTCTTCCGCGACATCGCCATTGCGGTCTCCTGCTCAGTGGTGCTCAGCTTGATCGTGGCCATCTCCGTCATCCCCAGCTTGGCCAACAAGATTCTCGGCAGCGACAAGCAGCGCGGGGACGTGCTGGCCGCTTGGGGCGACCGCGTGCGCAACTTTATCGCTCAAAGCGTCTTCCGCATCAGCGGCAGCACGGTATTGCGCTTGGGCGTCATCACCGGGCTGATCGGCCTCTCGTTGGTCATCGCCTGGACCCTACTGCCCAAATCCGAATACCTGCCCACCGGCAACCGCAACCTAGTCTTTGGCATCATCCTACCGCCGCCCGGCTACAACCTCGACGAGTTGATCCAAGTAGGCCAGACCATCGAAGACGTCCTGCGGCCCCACTGGGAGGCGGCCGCAGCCCCCGACAGTCCCCAAGCCCAAGCGCTATCGGGACCGCCAGTTGACAACATGTTCTTCGTGGCCTTTGGCCGCTCGGCCTTCATGGGCGCGCGCTCAGCCGATCCGGCGCGGGTGCGCGAGCTAATACCCATCATCCAAGGACCAGTCTTCGGCGGAGTGCCGGGCACTTTCGCCATCGTGCAGCAGTCGAGCCTCTTTCAGCGCGGAGGGAGTAGCGGACGGGCTATCGACATCGAAATCACCGGGCCCGATCTGGGCCGCCTCATTGGGCTGGGAGGCCAGATCTTCGGCCAAGTCCGCCAAGTCGTGCCCGGTGCTCAAGCTCGCCCCATCCCCAGCCTCGACTTGGGCAATCCAGAAGTCCGCATCCTCCCCGACCGCGTGCGCGCCGCCGATTTGGGGCTTTCGGCGCGAGACATCGGCTCGGCAGTCAACGCACTACTAGACGGTGCCCTCGTCGATGGCTATCAGTTTCAAGGTGAGGAAATCGACTTGGTCCTGCGAGGCGAGGAGGATTGGTTCCGCACCCAGGACATTGAGGCCCTGCCCATCTACACCCCGCGCGGGCAACTGGTGCCGCTCAGCGCTGTAGCCCGCGTCGAAGTTACCACTGGCCCCGAGCAGATCAACCACATCGAGCGAGATCGGGCCATCACCGTCCAAGTTATCCCGCCGGAAACCATTCCCTTGGAGACGGCCCTCGATTCCATCCAAGCCCAGATCGTCCAACCCCTCGTCGATTCTGGCCAGCTAGCCCCGCCCTACCAGATCCAACTTTCCGGCTCGGCCGACGACCTGCGGCGCACCCGCCAAGCCCTGCAGTGGAATTTCCTGTTGGCCTTGGTGATTACCTATCTGCTGATGGCCGCGCTCTTCGAGAGCTTTCTCTACCCATTCGTCATCATGCTCAGCGTACCGCCGGCGCTGGCTGGCGGCATCCTCGGGCTGGAAGTCGTCAACCTCACCCTGACCTATCAGCCGCTCGACATCCTCACCATGCTCGGCTTCGTCATCCTCATCGGCGTGGTGGTCAACAACGCCATCCTCATCGTCCACCAGACGCTCAACATCCTGCGCAACGCGCCCGAAACCCCCATCAAAGAGGCCATCCGCGACTCAGTTTTCAGCCGCGTGCGGCCGATCTTCATGTCCATGATTACCAGCGCCTTGGGGATGCTGCCGCTAGTCATCTTTCCCGGCGCAGGCTCCGAACTCTACCGGGGCTTGGGCAGCGTCGTCATCGGCGGTCTGCTGCTGTCCACATTATTCACCCTCTTCCTGGTACCCACCTTCCTCAGCTTGGCCATGGATCTAAGGGCTTGGATCAGCCGACCGTCAACGACTTCTACGGCCCGGATAACGTAGCGTCTGATCGGGGTTCACCCGTTGTATTGCCACCACTGGCCGTTGACGAGCTCCGGACCTTTCGTGTGAATGTGATACAATGCCCGGTTTGCAGGGGCAGGTGAAGATCATCGCCGCACTCACCCGGCACCTTTCCATTCGGAGACATTCATGACTTTGACCAAAGAACAGAAAAACCAATTTTTCCAAGACGGCTATATCGTCGTCAAAGGACTGCTGACCACGGACGAACTCGAGACCCTGCGCAACCACTACGCCGACCTTGCGCTCGGTCGCGTCCCCGACTACCCGGAAGGCAACATCTCTCACCACCCTCCGGGAACGGCTCAAGCCGCAGAACCGCCCACACCGCACGGAAGCCGACATGACCGACGCGGCACTCAGGTTTACCCGCAAGGGGAAGTAACCGCCCCAGCAGATCGCACGCCGGTTGCGGACCCGCTGGATACGGTAAGTCATCTCAACCTGCCTTCGTACCACCATTCGGTTTTCAATGCGTTTGTACGAAGCCCCAAAATCGTCGACATCATCGAATCCCTGATGGGGCCGGACATCAAGCTCTACTACGACCAGGTCTTCGCGAAGCCGCCATACGCCAAAGCGAATCGCTACCATCAGGATTCCATTTTCTGGGCCTTCTTCGCGAGCAACTTCCAAGTCACATGCCAGGTCCTGCTCGACGATGCAACTGTCGAGAACGGTTGTGTGCGTTTCATCCCGGGCAGCCACCACTTCGGCCTCGTCAACTGGGACCATCTCCCCTACATGCTGACAGAGGATGTGCTCGCCCAAGAGGTCGCTGTTCCACTGAAGGCAGGTGATGCGACCTTTCACCACAGCCTGGCACTCCATTGCAGCGGCCCGAATACAACGCCGTACCGGCGGCGAAGCTGGTCGATTCACTACGTCTCTTCGGACACGCGTTACATCGGTACACCCGAAGAGACCGAACTCCTTAAACAGCGCGGTTGCCTTGTCGGGCCGGAACCTGTCAACGGCCGCCCCTGATCCGTGGGCGCGAGTTCCCAGGGTGTGTATAGTCGGACCGCAGCGGGATACTACAGGCCGGCTCCGGCACCAACCGCTTCCGGCTCTCTCCTACGAGAAGGTTGTCGAACGCGCCACGCCGACGATGCGCCGTATTTATGGGTTCGATTCCCAACCTCAGCCGCCGGATCAGCCTACGCGGTAAGTGCCTTTCGCTGATAAGGCTTTC
>JAJEEZ010000270.1:0-8841 GCA_022820705.1 Candidatus Latescibacterota bacterium
TTAGTCGTCTGACCAGCGCCGTTGGAACCAATCAAGTTGATGTTAGTGCCCATCGCCTCAAAGACCGGCAGACACTGGTTAAAGACGGCCTCGTCGCCGCCGACCATAATCGACAAGGTGCCATTGATCGCGCCCACATCCCCGCCGCTGACGGGTGCGTCGAGCATGGCCACGCCTCTCTCCTGCAAGGCCGCGGCTACTTCCCGGGTGACTTTGGGCGACACCGTGCTCATATCGATGACGACCGCGCCCTCTTTGGCCCCGTGAATCGCGCCATCCTCGCCCACCAGCACGGCCTCCATATCGGGCGTATCCGTGACGATACTGATGACGACATCCGCACCCGTCGCCGCCGCCTTGGGCGAGCCAACGCGCACGCCGCCAGCCGTGACGACCTCGTCAACGCGCGGCCGGTCGCTGCGGTTGTACACATTGAGTTGATAACCGGCTTTGAGCAGGTTCTTGGCCATGGGCGCGCCCATGATCCCCAAGCCAATAAAGCCGATTTGCGTTTGCCCCGGTGCTGCTGACATGATTCCTCTCCAATCTAAAACGTGAAAAAGCGATGTCTGTTGTCTTCGATCTCGGCCGTGTCGTACAGGTGTGCAAACCAGTTCTGCACGGTCTCCTGCTCGCGCTGCGCCTGCAGTTGAGCGATGACCTGCTCGCGTTGCGCGGCGAATTGCTCCTCATCTACCGGCGTCTTCTCCAGCAGCTTCAACAAGTAAGCCCCGCGCTTGCTGCCCTCGGCGACCTCGATCACTTCGCTGAGCCGGCCCTCTTCCAAGCGGAAGGCCGCGCCGATTACTGCGTTAGCACGACCTAGACCCTCCACCGATTCGGTGCGTGCAAAAGCCTCGGGCGAGTGGAACTCCACCCCGACGTTTTGCGCCGCCTGCGCCAAGGTGGCCCCGGCTCCTACTTCTCGCCGCACGGCCTCTAGCTGGGCGGCAGCGCGCTCGGCCTTTTTGCGCGCGCGCACCAACGGCTCAAGTCGGCCCTTTAGCTCGTCCAAGGACGCTACGCCCTCAGGGCGTTTGGCCACTAGATGCGCCACCCACAATCCCAAGTCGTCCTCGACGACCTGACTAACGGCCCCGGGCTCCTGTTCAAAAAACCAGTTGACGAGCCACGTGGTGTTCGCGCTGATGCCCGGCACAGCTTGGCTCTTGCGCAGGAAATTCGTGGGCGTCGCCTCAGTGCCAGAAGCCGCCAGCGTGGCCGCAAATCCTTCGGCTGTGGCCTGCTCTTGGAACACTTCGGCCCGGCTGCGCAGGCTATCTTCAGTCGTGCGCGAGGGCTGGTATCTGAGTAGGATATGGCGGGCATGTACCTTCTCCCCACCGCTTTCCTCCAAGCGTTCCTCTACCTTGATCAGATGCCAACCATAGCGCGTCTGCACCGGCTCGGAGAGTTCGCCGGGAGCCAAGGCGAAGGCGGCTTCTTCAAAGGGCGCAACCATCTGGCCGCGACCAAAAAAACCGAGGTCTCCACCTCGGGCGGCGGATCCCTCATCGTCGGAGACCACCCCAGCCAACTCGGCAAAATCCTCACCAGCCTCGATCTCTTGGCGCAGGCGGCCGATCTCTTTTTTGGTCTCCAGCGAATCCTCAGCGCTAGCCACTTTGGGGAAGTACACGTATTCTATCTTTACCTGATCGGGATGCTCGTAGTCGGCCACGTTTTCTTCATAATAGGCGGCCAAATCTTCATCGGAGACCTCAATCTCGTCGTCCGCAGCGTCGCTGGGGGCAAATGCGTATTCAACGCGCACCTTTTCGTTGGCCTCAGCAAAGTGCTGGTGCGCTTCGTTGGGACTCACCTGCGCAGTGCCCCGCAGCATCCGCTGTAGCCGGTACTCGAGCAATTGCCGCTCAATCGTGCTCTCGATCCACAGGACTAAGGCTTGGTTGTTAGGGTCGCTGAGATTGGCCGGATTGCTGATGAACTGGGCGTACTTGTCCATGTCGAACGCGCCGTCGGTTTGAAAGGTCGCGAATTCGCGCACGGCCTGCGGGGGGTTATTCCGCGTGTAAAAGGCAATTTCCCCATCGGTCACCTCAAATCCCAAGCGCTCGTATTCTTGATTTAGAATAATCTCGCGGACGTAGTAGTCCCACACCTGCTGCACGAGCAGGGCCTGATCGGCGCGCTGCTCCTGCGGCATCTGGCGCGCTATCCGCCGCAGCGCGTCTTGAAACTCCTGTAGCGAAATGGTCTCGCCATTGACTACACCGACCGCATCGCCAGCGGCGTTGGTGCCCGCGCCCGAGTAGTCGGCTCCCCATTCGACGACGATTAAGCCGATAAAGGCGAATATCACAAACCACAGAACGAGCACCGTCTTTTGGCGCAATAAAGTCATCATAAGCTATAGTTCTCCTGCTATCTTGCGTTTTTTTCGTTGGCCTCAGTAGCCAATCGGTTTTTCAACTCCGCGGGATAGCGGAGCAGACAGGCCGTGCAATGGCCGCCGCCCAGATCGACGAGGTGCGGCACGACGCGAGTGCAAATTTCCTCGCGCTCTGAACAGCGTGGGTGAAAGGCGCATCCCGAGGGTACGGCCGCTGGATTGGGCGCGTCGCCCTCCAACAGGACGCGCTGCCGCTTAGTCCGCGGGTCGGGCGCGGGCACGGCCGCCAGCAGCGCGCGCGTATAGGGATGGGACGGCTGGCGGTAGAGCTGATCGCGCGCCGCCACCTCGACTACGCGCCCCAAGTACATCACGGCTACCCGATCCGAAATGTGGCGCACCACGCTCAAGTCGTGAGCAATAAACATATACGTTAGACCCAAATCGCGCTGTAAGTCTTGCAGCAAATTGATGATCTGGGCCTGCACCGAGACGTCCAGCGCAGACACTGGCTCGTCGGCGACGATAAATTGCGGTCGCACCGCCAAGGCGCGGGCAATGCCAATGCGCTGGCGCTGGCCGCCGGAAAACTCGTGCGGGTAGCGCCGCGCGCAATCCACCGGCAACCCGACCATCTCCAGCAACTCCCCCACCCGCTCGGCCAATTCGGCGCGCTCGGCAAGGCCGTGGACCTTCAGGGCCTCGCCGATGATGCCGCCCACCGTCATCCGCGGATTGAGCGAGGCATACGGGTCTTGGAAGATAATCTGCATGTCCCGCCGCTGCCGCCGCATGTTCTCTTTGCTCAACTCCAATAGGTCAACCCCAGCAAAGCGCACCTGCCCAGCCGTAGCTTCAATTAGCCGCAGCATGAGCCTTCCCAGCGTAGTCTTGCCGCAGCCGCTCTCGCCGACCACGCCCAAGGTCTCGCCGCGTCCAATCGTCAGATCGACCCCGTCAACAGCCTTGACGTGGGCCTGCACCCGGCCCCAAAACCCCTCGCGCACGGGAAAGTATTTTTTGAGGCCCTTGACCTCGACCAAGGGCGCAGCTTGGCTCATGCGTCCCTCGCTTTCCAACAGCTTGCCCAGTGCCCAGCCTCGATTTCCTCCAGTGGCGGCGCTTCAGCCCGACAGTGATCGTCGGCCAGCGGGCAGCGCGGGGCAAAGCGACACCCCTGTGGGAAGACGCGGGCGTCGGGCACCACGCCCGGGATGATGTCCAATCGCTCCTGCTCGGCATCCAGTCGTGGGATCGAGCGCAGCAAGCCGCGCGTATAAGGGTGCCGCGGGCGGGTAAATAGCGCTTGCGTTTCCGCGTATTCGACGATTTGGCCGGCGTACATGACTGCCACTTGGTCCGCGGTCTCGGCGATTACGCCGAGGTCGTGAGTAATCATCACAATCGCCATTTGCAGGGACTCTTGTAGCGACTCCAACAGCGCGAGGATCTGCGCTTGAATCGTCACGTCAAGGGCCGTGGTCGGCTCGTCGGCAATCAACACGTCTGGGTTGCACGACAGCGCCATGGCGATCATTACCCGCTGGCGCATCCCACCCGATAGCTGATGGGGGTATTCGTCGATCCGCTGCTCGGGCGCTGGAATTCCCACCAACTGCAACATCTCGATCGCTCGGGTGCGCGCTTCCTGCATGGGGACCTGCTGGTGCAAAACTACGGCCTCGGCGATCTGAAACCCGCAGGTCAGCACCGGGTTGAGGCTCGTCATCGGCTCTTGAAAAATCATCGCAATGTCGTCGCCGCGCACGCGGCGCATCTCCTCCTCGTCCAGCGCGAGCAAATCGCGCCCTCTGAGCAGGATCTGTCCGTCCTCAATGCGGCCCGGCGGATCGGGTACCAAGCGCATGATCGAGAAGGCGCTGACGCTCTTGCCGCAGCCGCTTTCGCCGACCAACCCTAGCGTCTGGCCCCGCCCCACCGCAAACGACACCCCATCGACGGCGCGGGCGACGCCCTCTTCCGTGTGGAAGTAGGTCCGCAAATCGCGAACCTCTAGCACGGGATCTTGCGCGATCATGCGCTGTCCTTTTCCCAAGCACCAGCCCGGCGCATCTCGTCGGCAGCCAGCGCGTCCCAGCGCATTTTTGCGCCGAGTTGACTCCTAAAGCCCTTGACCAAGCAATTGACCAACTCGGCCCGGTCGATTGACCGACCCATACAGGACTGCAAATCCGTGCTATGCGCTCGCACCTGCCGGGTCCATCTTTGCCGCGAGCCCTCATCAATCCGCATAAGCTGCGGCAAGCGCTCGTGCGCCCGGCCGAGCAAGATCGATCCGTGTTGCAACAAGCGACGTCCATAGCGCCGCTGTGCGCTGCCGACCAGCTTGCGCTGCTGGCACTTGAGCTCCCAGCGCGCCGTGCTGCCAAAACAAGGACCTGACCGCAAGCCGCCAACGCAACGACCAGCCCTTTCCAACTCGACAGGGGCCCCGAAAAGCCGCAGCCCCTCGGCCAAACACGCGCCGATCTTGCGGTGGGTAGCCTCTATCCCTCCGCCCTCGACCAATTCCTCTGGGACGCAGGCGACGCTGTAAGTCAATTCCTCCCAGTGCAGCACCGCGCGCCCACCTGTGGGCCGGCGCACCACATCAATACCCAGCGCACGACAGGCTTCTACGTCGGTTTCGCACTCGGGCTGTTGGTTCCAACCGCAGGAGACAGCCGGCGGGTCCCAACCGTAAAACCGCAGTACCGGGCCTTGAGCCGCGTTAGCGGCGAGAACTTGATCGACGCCCATATTGTACGCGCCACAGTTCGCACCCGTATCGACGACGCGCCAAGCAAAGCCCATTAGAGCAAGCCCAAACTCTCGAGGGCGTCCTTGGCTGCCATCTGTTGGGCCTCCTTCTTGCTCCGCCCTTGGCCCCGGCCCATGCACTGGCCAGTGATGCACACTTCGATGCTAAATATCTTGTCGTGGTCAGGCCCCTCTTCTGAGCGAAGCGAGTAGCGGGGGTGACCGTTGCCCTTGCTCTGCGAGTATTCAAGTAACTTGCTCTTGAAGTTCGCATCTGGTTGGACTATTTGGTGAAAATCCGCCAGCACCGCGCGCCGGACAAAGGCGCGGGCGGCCTCCAAGCCACCGTCGATATAGATCGCCCCAATCAACGACTCCAAGGCGTCGCAGAGGATCGACGGCCGCTGTCCGCCGTTGGCCTCGCGCTCGTCCGCGCTCAGCAACACAAAGTCCCCCACCCCAAGGCGATCTGCTTGGCGCGCCAGCACCGTGCGGCTGACTAACTGCGACTTCATCTGGGTCAACTCGCCCTCGCCCTTGTCCTCAAAGCGGCGAAAGAGGTAATCGGTGACCAACAGTTCCAACACAGCGTCGCCGAGCAATTCGAGCCGCTCGTTCGACTCGATGCGGTCGCGGCCCTCCTCTGAGTACACATACGATCGATGCTTGAGGGCTTTGACCAACAAATCCTTGTCCTTAAAGTGGTAGCCCAACAGCTTTTCGAGGGTGCGCCGCGAACTCAAGGCAAGCTTTTCTGGGTCGCCTGCCGGCTTGCGGCGATTCCACAAAGTTGAAATCCAGCTCATCTGCCTAATACCCGATTGAAAACCTCGTTTGCACGGGGAGTGCTCGGGGGATGCTGGGGAAGAGCGTCAGCCGGTGAAGCGACCAAACACCAGCGCCACGTTGTGGCCGCCAAAGCCAAAGGAATTGTTGAGGGCGTAGTCGATCTGCACGCGGCGCGCCTCGTTGGGGACGTAGTCGAGGTCGCAGTCGGGGTCGGGGTTTTCGTAGTTGATCGTCGGCGGCAGGACCCCGCTTTTGAGCGCCATGATGCAGGCGATGCTCTCGATGGCCCCGGCTGCGCCCAACAGATGCCCAGTCATCGACTTGGTCGAACTTACGGCCATGCTGTTGGTCTGGCCGGCGAAAACTGCCCTGAGCGCCGCAGTCTCCTGCTGGTCGCCCATGGGCGTCGAGGTACCGTGGGCATTGACGTACCCGATGTCGCCCGGGTCCAAGCCCCCGTCCTGCAGCGCGATGCGCATGGCCCGCGCCCCGCCCTCGGCCTCTGGTGCCATCGCCGTCTGGTGATAGGCGTCGGCAGTAAAACCAAGCCCAAGAAATTCGCCGTAGATCTCGGCCCCGCGCCTTTGCGCGTGCTCCAATTCCTCCAAGATGACGGCTCCGGCCCCCTCGCCGAGTACGAAGCCATCGCGCTCGGCGTCAAAGGGCCGACTGGCCCGCTCGGGCTCGTCGTTGCGCGTCGATAGGGCCTTGGCCGAGGAAAAGCCGGCCATGGAAATGGGGGTGACGGCTGCTTCTGAGCCGCCGGTCACCATCACGTCGGCTTCCCCGTACTGGATCTTGCGCGCCGACTCGCCGAGCGCGTGGGCAGCCGACGAACAGGCCGACACCGTACCGTAGTTAGGCCCTTTGGCACCTAAGTCCATGGAAATCATGCCCGGGGCCATATCGGAAATCATCATGGGCACATAAAATGGGCTAATGCGCCTCGGGCCTTTTTCCAGCAGAATAGTGTGCTGTTCTTCGTGAGTCTGAATTCCGCCGATGCCCGAGCCCCAGATGACGCCCACGCGCTCGGGGTCAATCGCTTCCATGTCGAGCCGAGCGCGGCTAGCCGCCTCCCGGGCCACGCAGATCGCGTAGTGGGTGAAGGCGTCGTTGCGGCGCACATCCTTGCGGTCCAGAATTGCTTCTGGGTCGAAACCCTTGACCTCGGCGGCGATCGTAGTCCGGTGTTGGGAAGTGTCGAACCTAGTGATCGGCCCGACCCCAGAGCGGCCGGCTATGAGTGCCTCCCAGAACGTCGGCAGGTCGTTGCCATTGGGCGCTAACACCCCCAAGCCCGTGACGACAGCTCGGCGCCTCTGCACTGGATTGCCGTTCACGCCTTGCTATTCTCCTCTAGGTACTTAATTGCGTCGCCTACGACCATAATTTTCTCGGCGTCCTCGTCCGGGATGTCGAGCCCGAATTCTTCCTCAAAGGCCATAACCAACTCGACAGTGTCGAGCGAGTCGGCCCCTAAGTCGTCGATGAACGATGCTTGGGGATTTACTTGATCTTGGCTCACGCCGAGTTGCTCGACGACCAAATCTCTCACGCGCTCTTCAATAGAAGCCATGGTGTGTTCCTCTTGGGATAGGAGTGAACAGTTTTACCGCTGTGCGGTCTTAAATTAGAGCCTAAATATAGGCGATGAGCAAAATTTTTAATACCTAAATTATATGGCCATGCCGCCATCTACGGACAAGACCTGACCGGTGATATAGGCGGCTTGATCCGATGCTAGAAACGCCACGGCATGTGCCACGTCTTCCGGCGTCCCCGCTCGGCCCAGCGGCACCGTAGCAATCATCTGCTCCTGCTGCTGTTCCGTCAAGCTGTCTGTCATGCCCGTTTCCGGCACCAACCCCGGGGCCACGGCATTGGCGGTAATCCCGCGCGAGGCCAGTTCCCGCGCCAAGCTCTTGGTCAGGCCGATCAACCCGGCCTTAGACGCGGCGTAGTTGGCCTGGCCGGCATTGCCCAGCAATCCCACGACCGAAGTGATGTTGACGATCCGCCCGCTACGGGCCTTGAGCATGGGACGCACCGCCGCTCGGACGCAGTTGAAGGCCCCCTTGAGGTTGATCGCCAATACCTCGTCCCAATCCTCGTTCTTCATCCGCATCAGCAAATTGTCGCGAGTGACGCCAGCGTTGTTGACCAGCACGTCCAATCGGCCCAACTCCGCAATCGTCGCTGTCACCAACTCGGCCGCCTGTTCGGCGTCGGCGACATCGGCCTGACGCACGAGGCAGCGGCGTCCTAGGGCCTCAATAGCCGCGGCCACTTCGCCAGCCGCCGCCGCGTTGCGGGCGCAGATTGCCAAGTCCGCACCCTCTTCCGCCAAGCGCAGGGCAATGGCCCGGCCAATGCCCCGCGACCCACCCGTTACCAACGCGACTTTCCCGTCCAAGAATCCCATATTATTCCGCTCCTTTTGCCGCGGCGATTTCTTCCACGGTACCCGCCAGTGTGACCGCGAGCTTGGGCACGGTGCGGCGCACTAGTCCCCTTAGCACAGCCCCCGGCCCCACTTCAAAAGCGCGATTGATGCCCATGGCCGCCAGCCGCTGCACTGTCGCACTCCAGCGAACCGGACCCGTGATCTGATGGATCAGGTGCAGCCGCAGTTTTTCTGGATCTTCCACGGGCGCAGCCGAGACATTGGTCAGCACCGGCACGCGCGGCCGCGCAAAGGGCACTGCCTGCAACAGCGACTCCATCTCTACAGCCGCCGACGCCATCAGCGGCGAGTGAAAGGCCCCACTGACGGCCAATTCGACGACGCGCCGAGCACCAGCCTCGGTGGCCAACTCGCTCACCCGCGCCACCGCAGCCCGCTCACCCGAGACCACGACTTGGCCCGGAGCGTTAAAATTGGCGGCTACTGCGATTCCCACATCTGCTACCTGTTGGCACAAGGCCATGACGTGGTC
>JAJEEZ010000060.1:0-24086 GCA_022820705.1 Candidatus Latescibacterota bacterium
GGACGGGACGGGTCTTGTTGCTCTCGCGCTCGTGCGCGGTGAACTGCGATGCGATCGGGTCCACGCGGCTGAGGCGTACGGCGAAGAACACCAGCGTGGCGAGCATCCCAACGCCCACCCCCTCGATCAGGCCTAAGGACATGATCGCGATAAAAATCAGCAGGATAATGCCGTACTCCGACCAAGGGAGCCGCTTGCGGCTTTTCACGAGACCTTCGTCTAACATACCGAGTCCGGCAAAGATCAGGATGCCTCCTCCTACGAGTGAAGCCGGGACGAATTCCAGAATCCCGTCGCCGAGGAACAATGCGACCCCGATGACGAGGGCGGCGACCACTCCAGTCAGCCTTGTTGTGGCCCCGAGCAGCTTGCTGCGCAGGGACGCCGGCACGACAAAGGTCGCCACCGTGCCACCGCCCAGACCGGCGACTGCGCTCGCGACCCCAGTTACCCGGAACTCCCGATCCCAGTCCAATTCCTGATTCGTAGCCAATTCGAGACCGGCGAAGTTCATAATCACGCAGATGAAAGCAACAAAAATCAGCGTCAGTATATGGGGGATCTGCTCGGCCATCGAGGCCCACTGCACGTGCACCAGATCGGCAGGGAACAAGGCCGGCCACAGGCTCCCGTCCGCCGTGCTCGTAAGCAGCAGGCCCTCCGCCCGCGCCGCTTCAACCGAAATGCCGAGGTTGGCGAGTGCGATATGGTATGCAACTGCGGCGAGGGCGACGCTCACCGGCAGGATCAGCGGGTTGCGCCAGCGCTTAATCGCGAAGTACAAGGCGATCCCGTATGCCGCACCCGGGCTCCACTTCCACAGCACAGAGGGTTCGAAGAGCGCGGGAATCGCCCGCCAATCTGGTTTGGCTCCCATCAACGACATGGCCGCCAAGCACACGGCTCCCCCGATCCCAGCTACAAACCCACCCGTCACCGGATAGGGGATGAAGCGGACTAGATTGGCGAGCCGGAATCGCCCGATCAGGAGACAGCACGCGCCAGTGGCGACGGCACTGATGATAAGCGCGACCGCGGTGGTGACAAACAGCGCGTCGCCTTCGGCGCTCATTGTGAACCCGACCGCGGCCATGACGATCACCAGCGCGGGAGACAACCCCGCAATCGCGCCGAGGTAGCCGCCCGCGAGGGCGATGATCAGGCACGCCGCGAAGTTCCCGAACAGCACTAGGCCGACGCCTTGGGAGGAATAGGAAGCTAACGGCCCCGAGAATATGAAGCTCCCGAAGGCAATCTGGGAGACGAGCAGACCTAGGCCCGAGGTGAAGCCGGCTGACAGCGCTGGAACGGCCTTTGCAGACAGGAGGTCGGCGCGAAGCTCAGACGTAAAATTTTGGAGCAAGGATTTCACTCTGCTAGGTCGGAGAAACTGAACTGATGCACCGCGATTACTTCCCCTTTGTAATCAGGTGCCTCCAAGAGAAACGCTTGTTGGGGTACTCATCGGGACGAAATAAAGATTCCGAGACAAAATAAAGACCTTTTTTCAAGGTTCTCTGTCAAGACGACAGGCATTTGTACGGGCGAGTTCCCTTCAACTGTGTCAATCACTGGATTTTGTTTTGCTTATCGAGCATTTTATTTTTTCAAACGCGTATGTAGGAGGAGCCGCAAATGAAATATACTGCTATCCTGAAGCAAGAAGGTGAATGGTGGATTGGCTGGGTTCAGAACGTTCCTGGTGTTAATTGCCAAGAACGCACCCGAGAGGAGTTATTGGAAAGTATTAAGGAAGCACTTTATGAGGCTCTTGATTTGCATCGCCAAGAAATCTTGGATCTTGTAGGCGATGACTACGAAGAGCTAGTGATTACTGTGTGAAACGGATTGACCTATTGAGACACCTCCGTCAGAGTGGATGCGAACAGGTCCGCGAAGGCGGGAAACACTCATGGTGGAGGAATATTTCTGATGGCCAACGATCTTCGATACCCCGGCACAGAGAAATCAAAGATACGCTAGTGAGGAAGATTTGCCGCGATCTCGGCGTAGATTTTCCTAAGTAAGTTCCAAAGTGACGCACAACCAAGTTTTCCCCCTCTCGCCTTGCCCTATCCCAACGGCTTAGCTATTCTCTTTTCCTCCCCGTTATACCCATTCGTCTTCGCCGCACACTGCTTCAGGAATTTGTACCTTGATCAGCGACGCCGAGAGCATCGCCGAACACATCCGCTTTCTCAAACGCCGCATCTTGGGCAACGAGGTCGTCCATCACCAGACCTTGCCCGCGCACCCGGCGCGCCTAGTCCGCGACTTGGCTGGCCTGCCTCCGGCCATGGCCCGCATCCTCGAAATCGCCCGCATTCCCGCGCTCTATACGCACCAAGCCGAGGGCATCCAAAAAGTGCTGGAGGGTCAGCACGTGGCCATTGCCACGCCCACGGCCTCGGGCAAGACCTTGGTGTACAACGCGCCCGTGCTGGCCACGCTACTCGACGACCCGGAGGCACACGCGCTCTACGTGTTCCCACTCAAAGCGCTGGAGCAAGATCAGTTCGACGAACTGAGCGGCCTGATGCAGGGCTTGGGTGGCGAGCTAAAAGCGGCCATTTACGACGGCGACACCACAAGCCACCGCCGCCGGCAAATTCGCACTAAGCCGCCTCAGGTGCTGTTCACCACGCCGGACATGCTGCATTCGGGCATCCTCGCCTTCCACGAAGCTTGGGCTGGCTTTTTCGCCCGCCTGCGCTACGTGGTCATCGACGAACTGCACGCGTACAGCGGCGTGTTTGGCACCCACGTGTTGCACCTTTTTCGCCGCTTGAACCGCATCTGCACGCACTATGGGTCCGATCCGGTGTACATCACTAGCTCGGCGACGATGGGCAATCCCCGCGAGTTGGCGGGCGAGTTGCTCAACCGCTCCTTTTACGCGATCGAGGACCACGGCGCTCCGGCCGCGGCGCGCCACTTTGTGTTCGTCAATCCGAGCGAAAGCCCCAACACCCTCGCGGCCCACCTGCTGCGCGCCAGCGTACTCCAGGACTACCGCACGATTGTCTTCACCCGCGCCCGCATCACCACCGAACTCGTGTACCGCTGGGCGACCCAGAGCCGCCCGGACTTGCGGGAGCGAATCTCCTCGTATCGCGCGGGCTATTTGCCTACGGAGCGCCGCCAGATTGAGCAGGCGCTCAACGGTGGCGAGCTCAAGGGCGTGGTGGCCACGTCGGCCTTGGAACTGGGCATTGACATCGGCGGCTTGGACATCTGCGTGTTGGTCGGCTATCCGGGTTCGATTATCAACACTTGGCAACGCGCTGGCCGCGTGGGCCGCGCTGGCCGCGAGTCGCTCATACTCCTCATCGCGTCTCCCGACGCGCTCGACCAGTATTTTATGCGGCACCCAGGGGAGTTTTTTGCGCGCGATTTAGAGGACGCGGTGGTGGACCCGACGAATCAGTACATCCTCAAAAATCACCTCACGTGTGCGGCGCGCGAGCTGCCCCTCGCCGCTAGCGAGCCGGAGTACGCGCTGCCCAACTATCAGGCGGCGCTTGGTGCGCTGACCGAGGAGGGGATGCTGCTGCAGAACGCCGAGGGCGATGCTTGGTTTGCCGCGCGCAAGCAGCCGCACCGCTTGGTCAACATGCGCACCATCGGCGAGTCGTATCGCATCGTCGATCGCGGCGACAACCAGATTGGCACGGTCAGCGGCGGTCAGGTGTACGGCGAGTGCTATAAAGGCGCGATTTACTTGCATCGCGGCCGCCAGTACGAGATCGGCGACCGCAACCCCGAGCGGGGCCAGATATACGCCGAGGAAGTGGATGTGGCGTATTTTACGCGCGCCCGCACGGAAAAGGACACGGAGATTTTAGAGGAGTTGCGCTCGCGGCCCTTGAAGGGCTTTATGGCGCGGCTGGGTCGGCTCAAGGTCAGTTCGCAGGTGGTGGGCTACGAAAAGATCCGCGTCGGCGACCAAGTCGTGCTCAGCAAACACGAGCTGGAGTCGCCGGTGGAGCACTTTGAGACGATTGGCTTTTGGATTGAACTCGACGCCCACTTCAAGGCCGATCTCAGCCGCCATCAGCACCACTATATGGGTTCGATCCACGCGATTGAACACGCCATGAAGTCGCTCTTCCCGCTACTGGCCTTGTGCGACCGCACGGATGTCGGTGGGATTTGCTATCCCCAGCACCCCCAGCTCGGCAAGGGCGCGATTTTCGTGTACGACTATCACCCCGGTGGCATTGGCTTGGCGGAAAAGGGCTTTGCCCAGCTCGACCGCCTCTTGGACATGACGCTTTCCATGGTCGAGACCTGCGATTGCCTGCTCGGCTGCCCGTCTTGCATCCATTTCCCCACGTGCGGCGCGGGCAACGTCCCCCTCGACAAGGCTGGCGCGATTCACTTGCTCGGTGCGCTCACGGGCCGTCGGGCCATCGAGCACACTGCGGCCACAGCCGAGAGCACAGAGGACGCGCCGATTTTCGCTGAGTGGGAAGAAGAGAAAGAGGTAGAGGACGTGACACCTGACCAAGGTCCGCACATCGTCGTGTTCGACCTTGAAACGCAGCGCTCGGCCGCGGAAGTCGGCGGCTGGAATAAAGCGCACATGATGGGCATGTCGGTCGGCGTGGTGTGGGACAGCCGTGCGCAGGATTGTACGACGTACTTTGAGGAAGACATCGACCGGCTCTTAGAGCACTTACAGGCGGCCGATTTGGTCGTGGGCTTCAACATCATCGGCTTTGACTATTCGGTTTTGCGCGGGTACAGCCCATTTGACTTCCGCACGCTCAACACGCTCGACATGCTGCGCGAGATCCACCAGCGGCTGCGCTACCGGGTGAGCCTCGACTCGCTGGGCAAGGCCACGCTCGACGCAGCCAAGAGCGCCGACGGGCTGGATGCGCTGCGGTGGTTTAAGGAGGGACGGCTGGACTTGATTGCCGAGTACTGCCAAAAGGACGTGGAGCTAACCCGCGACTTGTTCTACTTCGGGCTGCGCGAAAACTACTTGCTCTTCGACCGCCGCAACGAGGGGCGGATGCGCATCCCGCTCGATTGGAAGCTAGAAGAGTTGGTCGTCCGCGAGTGAGTACAGCCCTTATCTACCCTCTATGACCCCACAGCCGACGCGGGCACCAGCCGCGCCAGTGGGTTGTGAAAAATCATCCGGGAGTGCGTGAACGATGACTGCGAGCCCGATGATGCTGTTGTCGCCATCCAAGTCGAGGTGGGTGTCGAGGCGGTTGTAAGTGGCTTGCCCAGAGGCGTCGGCGGTGATGTTGCCAAGGTCGCCGACGTGCCGTTCAGCGGCATCTGGTGCGCCGTGGGCTTTGCCTTCGGGATTGAAGTGACCGCCCGCCGACGTGCCATCGGCTGCGCTGCAATCGCCCTTTTCGTGGATGTGAAATCCGTGGTCGCCTTCTGTAAGCCCAGTCAGGTTGGCTATAACTCGCACCCCGCCGGCTTCCTGCGTGAACTCAACAGCCCCTTCGGCGTTGTTGTTCTCGGTGGGCTGGATGGTGGTGCTGGCTTGCGTGGCCTCAGACGCGGTTGGCTCGTCTGAGGAGCATCCCAAGCAACTCGCCGCCAACGCGAGTGCTAAGCCGATGACGGATTTGTCAATGAATCGGATCATGATCAATCTCCTTTATGTGGGTTGCTCAATTTATAGCAATCAAATTTTACGGCGCAATACCTAGGAGCTTAATACGTGACAACAGATGCTACGCGATGTCGGCTCGCCGTTAGCGAATGTCCTTGATTGGAGAGGCTGGGGTTATTTAGCTTACGAAGATGCCTGTCAGCTAAAAGAATCCATTAGCTAGGTGTGGGCACGGACAGGTCCTATCGAGTACAAAAAGGGAATATGAAAATCACGGATCTCAAATGCGCGGTCATCGGCAACAACCCGGTCGTGCCCCCCCTTGTGATGATTGCAGGGTTGCTGCTGGCGACCTTTGGCATGGCCTGTGGGGGCGGGCAGGATGCCCCCGAGGCAAATGACGGCGGAAGGGAAATGAATGCGCCGCACCCGGCAACAGCGCAGGAAGAAGGCCACGAGGACCCCGGATTTTCTGACGACCATGTCCTTTTTGGTCAATCCGCCGCGTTCACCGGGCCGGCCCAAGAATTGGGCAAGGCGATGCGCCTCGGAATTGAGGCGGCATTCCACGAGGCCAATCAGGCAGGAGGCGTCCATGGCCGCGAACTGAAGCTCAGGGCGTTGGATGACGGCTATGAAACCGACTTTGCCGCTTCCAACACGGAACGGTTGATTGAGAGTGAAAGGGTATTCGCGCTGATCGGCGCGGTGGGCACACCCACGTCCCGCGCTGCATCACCGCTGGCCCAGGCTGCCGGGGTGCCCTTCCTCGCTCCGTTCACGGGGGCCGAGTTCTTGCGCGACCGGGAGTTGGACAATGTGCTCAACGTTCGGGCATCGTACTACCAAGAAACCGAGGAGATGGTGGCGCGGCTCACCGAGGACTTGGGGATCACCCGCGTTGCCGTCCTCTATCAGGATGATTCCTTCGGCTTGAACGGGCTGGAGGGCACGCGATTGGCACTGGAGCGCCGGGGCCTAAAGCCGGTAGCGGCCTCGCACTACCCACGCAATACCCGCGCTGTGAAGGGAGCCGCGCTCAAAATCACCGCGGCCAAGCCGCAAGCGGTGATCATGATTGGCTCCTACATGCCGGTGGTCAAAACCATAGAGTTGGTGCGGCGGGAGCTGGACCCGGTATTCATGACGGTCTCCTTCGTGGGGAGTAACGCTTTGGCGAACGAGTTGGGGCCCGACGGGGCCGGCGTGTACGTTACGCAAGTAGTTCCTCCTCCCGATAACGAAAACATCCCCGTGGTGGCTCGATACCACAGCGCCCTCTCCGAGTACGACCCCCAAGCGGAACCCGGGTTCGTTTCGTTGGAAGGTTATCTGGCCGGACGCCTGGCCGTCGCTGGTCTCAAAGCCTGCGGCCCCGACCTGAGTCGAGAGTGCCTGCTCCACGCGGTGCGAGATACCGGCACCATAGAAATTGACGGCATGCAGCTCAAATACGGACCGGACGATAACCAGGGATCCGACGCCGTATTCTTGACCGTGATTGGTACGGACGGCAAGTACCACGGGGTCGAAAAACTGACAGGCCCGTACTAAAGACTCCCCAAACGGCACCTACGGAGAACCTCAAGACCATGGAAGGCTTCTCGCTCCAAGCGATAGTGGATCTGTTTAGATTCGGTGAGCACACGCATGAACTACACCAATCGCTGTTGACTCTCGGGATGCTCATCATCGTCGCCAAGCTGGCCGAGGGCGTTTTTCGCCGGCTGCGCTTGAACTCCATCATCGCCTATGCGGCGACAGGTATGTTGCTTGGGCCGGTCATGGAACTGACCGGCGTCTGGTGGATTGAGTCTTCGCTGCACCTCGAGTTGGTTTTGGCGCTGGGTGTGTTCATTTTCTTCTTCCTCATCGGCTTGGACGAAGTGGATATTTCCAGTTTCATGTCGTCCCTCAAAGGCCATTACTTCCTCGCGGCCGTACTGTCCGTGATCGTGTCCCTAAGCATTTCGATGCTGGTCACCACCGATTTAGTTTTCGATTTCGGACTGAAACTGAATTTCACCGAGTCGCTGGCGTTGGCCGGCGTGCTGTCGATGACCAGTCTGGGCATCGTGGCCAAAGTGCTGACGGACGGCGGACACCTGAAACAGCCGGTTGGACTGCAAATTTTCACGGTGGTGATCATCGCCGAGTTGATTGCCCTGCTGGTGATCGGCTTCAGCATCGGCGAACACGCCCACCAAGTTTCGCCTGTCGGCATACTGATTTTGCTGGGCAAAGTGGCCGGTTTTTCGGTGGTGACTTGGGTATTGTCGTCGCGGGTGCTGCCGCCGTTGGTGGCGCTGTTGCAGCGGGTGATCCAAGTGCCGCAACTCTCCTTCGGTTTACTGCTTGGCATGCTCTTCCTGATAGTGTACGGCGCGGAAGCAGTGGGACTCCACGGCTCACTGGGTGCTTTACTGTTCGGGGCATCGCTGTCGAGCCTTCCCTACCAAGTGCAGCGGGAAATCATCCCAGGAATTCGCAGCGTGGCCGAGGGGTTTTTCGTGCCCCTGTTCTTTGCTTCCGCCGGATTGAGCTTCAGCTTTACCTTCGCAACCTTGCCGCTGGGGGCCATGGCGGGGTTGGCGTTGATCCCATTGCTCGGCAACTTCACCGGCGCTTTCATCGGCGCTTACGTGTCCCGCCTCGCCGTTCCCTACGCCGTGGCCACCGGGCTGATGGGTAAGGGAGTGGCTGAAATCGCGCTGCTGCTGGTTATGTGGAATTCTGGAATCATTGACGAGGTGGTTTTCTCATTCTTGGTGCTGGTCATGTTCTGCTACATCTTGTTCATGCCGTCGGTGATCAACTTCGCGGTGAGTCGGGCCAGCCGCAGGACCGACCTGCCAGCGCAACTTGACGACATTCCGTTGGGCATAGTCCGCTTCGCGCTGGAAGACATCAGGATTGATGACATTCTGGACCGCTCGCGTCGTCATCCTGCGCCTTCGGTCACAGTGCGCGATTTCACGGAGCAGTGGATCGTTCCGCACCAGCCCCACTACGTCGTGGCAGATAGGGAAGCGCTGGTCGGGATCGTGTCCTTGGAGATGCTCCGCTACCTGCCTAAGGACGCTTGGGGCAAGACCCAGCTCGACGCTGTGGTCCGCCGCGAAACTCCATTGGCGTATCCTGATGAGCAAGTCGAAGACGTGCTGCACCGTATGTCAGAGAATTCTCTTTCCGTCATGCCCGTCGTGGAAAGGGATTCGGAAAAGTTTTTGGGCGCGGTCACCAGCAGCGACATCATCCAGCTCATGACCATGGAAACTATGGGCGAGAGCAGAGCGCTGCACCGGCCGGTCAAGACTTCGACGCAGTCTCGACAGAATCATTAAGACGGGGAAAGGAAAAAATATGAAAATCACGGATCTCAAATGCGCGGTCATCGGCAACAACCCGGTCGTGCGCATCAATACCGACGAGGGCATCTACGGCCTCGGAGAAGTTGAGGCGAGCAAGTCCTATCTCAAGCCCCACGTGCTGTTTTACAAAGACCGCATCCTCGGCCAAGACCCGACTGACGTCGAGCGGGTGATGCTCAATATCCGGCGCTTGGGCAGCTTCAAGCCTTGGGGCAGTGCGGTCAGCGCGATTGAAATGGCGCTGTGGGATATTGCCGGCAAGGCCGTGGGCGCGCCCGTGTACAAGCTGCTCGGCGGCAAGATCCGCGACCGCGTGCGGGTGTACAATGGCGCGGTGCGCTTCCCCATGGCACCTGCCCGCCCGCCCGCGGAAGGTGCCCGCCCGCCCGAGGACTACGCGGACAATATGCAGCGCATGATAGACGCGCCGCAGAAGTTCAGCATCATCAAACAGGGCCTCGCCTTCCACGGCGGGCGGATCACTGAGTCGCCTAAACATTTCTACGGCACCCACCAAGCTGGCCCGGGCCACGCCAATCGCGGCCCTTTGAGCGAACGCGGCCTCAACTACATTGTCGATTGCATCCGCGCAATGAAGGAAGTCTGCGGCGACGAGGTTGGCTTGGCGCTGGACTTGGGTCCGGGCTTTCTCGTGCCGGATGCACGCCGTCTCGCCCAAGCGGTCGAAGACCTCAACGTGGCGTGGCTAGAGGACATGCTCACCGGCGATTACGTGCCCTACGTGTCAGCGGATCACTACCGCGAGGTCACGCAGAGCACCTCGACGCCGATCCACACGGGCGAGCAGATCTACTTGCGGCACAATTTTCAAGACCTGATTGAGAAGCGCGCCGTGGATGTCATCGGCCCGGATCCCTGCGACATCGGCGGTATCGCGGAGCTAAAATGGGTGGCCGAATACGCCGATATGCACGGCATCCTCATGGCTCCCCACGGCGTGCTCGACGGCCTGTTGGGTTTGGCGGCCTTGGTGCAGGTCGCAGCGACGCTGCCGCAAAACTACATTGCGTTTGAATATCCAACCGGCCAGCCCGAGTGGTGGTACGACATCGTCACGGGCTTGCCCGACCCGATTGTGGTCGATAGTCACATCGCCGTTTGGGACGCGCCCGGGATGGGCGTCGATTTAATTGCCGAAGAAGCGCGGCGCTATTTGCGCGAGGAAGACGCCGATTTCTTCGACTAGTAGAACCGACTGGATTCCCGCTTGCGGAGCGCGGAAATGACGGGACCGAGTGCGAAACGTCAGTTTATAGATTTAATAGTTATAGAGAAAGGAAAGATATGCGCGCGGCCCAACTAGTCGCCCCGCGTCAGTGGGAAATTATCGAGACGGACAAACCTGAGCCGGTCGGCGATCGGATGCTCGTGAAAATGGAGCGGGTCGCGGTCTGCGGCAGCGACAAGCCGCCGTTTTGCGGCCCCCACAAGCGCTATCCGCAGCCGCCCGGAGCCACTGGGCACGAAGGTATGGGCGTGGTCCAAGCCTGCCCGTCGGGGCGCTATCGGGAGGGGGAACGAGTGCTGTTGTGGGGATTTGATCGTGGACTTTTTCAGGAGTACGTCTTGGCCAAAGACGACGGCGGCTGCATCCGCCTGCCCGGCGACCTGCCCGAGGAAAAGGTGCTGATGAGCCAGCTTTTGGGCACGGTGATCCACAGCTTCTACAAGCTGGGCAACATCATTGACCGCGATGTGGTGGTGATCGGCCAAGGCCCGGTGGGGCTGCTGTTCAATGCGGTGCTGCGCAACCTCGGCGCACGCCGCATCATGGCGATTGATCCGCTGCCCTACCGCTTGGAGGTGGGCCGTCAGATGGGGGCCACGCACGCGATTTGTTCGGCATCCCAAGACCCGGTTGCCGCAGTCGCCGAGATCACCGGTGGTGCCATGGCCGGTCTCGCAGTCGAGGCCGTGGGTGTCGCCGAGACTCTGGGTCTCGTACCAGACCTCTGTTGTCGCAACGCCGAGGTGATCTGCTTTGGCGTCCCAGACAAGGCCCACGTCGAAGGCTTGATGACGGTCAGGATGTTGGACCTGTTGCGCCAAGAACTGCGTTTGATTTTCTCGATCGGCCCCAATCCCGAGCGCGACTACCGGCCGGCCCTCGACTGGATCGTCCAAGGGCGCATCGACGTCGCGCCGATCGTCAGCCACGTCTTGCCCTTTGCCGAGATCCAGCAAGCCTTTGCCATGGCCTTCGACGATCCAGAGCCTCACCGAGCACTGAAGGTCGTGCTCAAGTTTCCCTAACGCTGAGCAGAAAGGCATCCATCATGCGAGTCACCCAAATCGAAGTCCACGAGATCGCGCTCGCGTACCACGACTGGATCGCCTACCCGCTCAACCACTACTACGGCCCCGCGCGCCGCACGATCTACATCGCCCACACCGACGACGGCCGGATTGGCCTCGGCGAGAGCGGGAGCACCGAGCCGCAGGAGACCATCAACCAATACATCGGCAGCAACCCCTTTGACTGGATCAGCGACGAGACTTCGCTGGGGTTGGGCACGGCCATGTACGACCTGATGGGGCAGGCCGCTGGCATCCCCGTCTACAAGCTGTTCGGCCAGAAGTATCGGTCGTTTGTGCCCGTGGGAGCTTGGACGGTATCGACCCATCCCAAGCACATGGCCGAGACTGTAACCCGCTACGCGGAGCAGGGCTACACGTGGCTGAAGTACCACCTCTCGCCCTTTGAAAACGTCTTTGACCAGACAGAGGCCATGCAGGCGGTCGCGCCGCCCGGCTTCAAAATCCACTACGACTTCACCATGCACGGCACGGACGACCACATGCCCGAGCTGGTGGAAAAGCTAGCTGAGTATCCGATCGCCGGTTGTTTTGAGGACCCGTTGCCGCCCGGGGATATCGAGGGCTATATCGACCTGCGCAAGCGGGCCAAGCGGCCCATTGTCTTGCACCACTTCCCGCTCGGGGCCACCTATGAGGTGTTGATGGAACCGGCCGATATCTACATGCTCGGCCACGCAAAAATCGGCGATGCCATGCGCCGCGCTGGCTTGTTTGCCGCGGCAGGCAAGCCCTTTATGCTGCAAAATGTCGGCGGTGCCATCACCCGCGCCATGGTCGTGCACATGATGGCCGCCGCGCCCACGGCCACTTTTCACTGCCACAACGATTACGAAGTTTGGCAGAGCGACGTGGTAGCAGAGCGGTTGGACCCGATCAACGGCTTGGTGCGGGTGCCGGAAAAACCGGGGCTGGGGCTGACTTTGGACCGGGAAAAACTGGAGCGGCTGAAGGCGCTAGAGTTGCCCGCACAAGACAAGTGGATCATCAAATCGCGCTTCAAAAACGGCACCCGCATGTACAACATCGCCGATCCGGCCCACTCGATTTTCATGGTGCGGCCCGACCGCAACCGCCTGATGCCCATGAGCTATGCCGCGCCCATTGAGACCGAGTATTGGGACGACGACGGGACGGAGGAGTACCGGGCGATGTTCAGCAGGATTGAGCGCGAGGGGATCGTACTGGAGCGTTGAAGCTATTCCTGTCCCTCGAATTTGAGTGCCGCTGAGTTCATGCAGTAGCGCAGGCCGGTCGGTTGGGGGCCGTCGGGGAAGACGTGGCCGAGGTGGGCGTCGCACTGGCTGCACAGCACTTCGGTGCGCACCATGCCGTGGCTCGTATCGCGCTCCTCGGCGACCTTGTCCGCGGCGATGGGCTGCCAGAAACTGGGCCAACCAGACCGCGAATCGTACTTGGTCTCCGAACTGAACAACTCGCTGCCGCAGCAGACGCAGCGATAGATGCCTTGCTCCTTATTGTTGTTGTACTCGCCGGTGAAGGCGCGCTCGGTTCCCTTCTGCCGCGTTACGTGGTACTGCTCTTCGGTGAGTTCCTGCCGCCACTCAGCCTCGCTTTTGACGATTTTTTTCTCCATTGTAGCATTCCTTTCTCTTGGGTCAGTCTAATCGGCCAACTCGGCGTATTGCCCGCCGAAGAAGATCAGCGGCGCGCCGCTGCCCACCTCGCCGGCGAGGCATTCGCCGATGAACATGTCGTGGTCGCCCGCGGCGGCGACATCCACTAGCTTGCAGTCCACATAGGCCAAGGCGTCGGCCAAAATCGGCGCGCCGGTCTGGGCCACTTTGGTCGCCAGATCCGCAAAGTCCTTGGGGCCGCGCTGGGCAAAGCGCACGGAGAGGTCCTCCTGCTCCCGCTTGAGGATGTTGATGGCAAAGCCCTTGGCTTTTTGCAACAGGCCGTGCATGGACGCGCTTTTGTCAACCGAGACCACCACCAGCGGCGGCGACAGGGACAGCGACATGACCGCGTTGGCCGTCATGCCCCAAAGTTGGCCGTCGCAGGAGGTGGTCACCACGGTGACGCCGGTGGCAAAGCGGCCCATGATTTGCCGCTGAAGCTGAGAGTCAAATGCCATTGAGCGTTCCCTTTCACTTTAGTTGAGTGCGTTCTGATAGATGCGGACTGCGTCGTCCGCTTCCACCGCGACCGGATTGGGTTCGAGCAAGCGCTGGACGCTCAGGGCGCTTTCGACCATCTGCGGGATGTCGGCGGCGCTTATCCCAGCCGCGCTCAGCGAGCCGTAGGGAGTGTGCTGCCGCCGCAGCTCGTCGATCCACTCAGCGGCTAGCTCGATCCCTTCCTCGCGGCTCTTGCCTCCTAGCGCCAGCCCAGCGGCCCCCGCGGCAAAGTAGTATTTGTCGGCCACGGCCGGGGCGTTGTGCCGCATCACTCCGGGCAAGACGAGGGCCACGGCCGCGCCGTGCGGTACGGGTGCGCCGCGCTCAAAGGAGACCTTCTCGACCCCGTAGCCGAGTGCGTGGCCGGCCCCGGTGTTGATAGGACTCAACAGGAGTCCGGCGAGAAGGGCACAGCGCGCCATTTGATAGCGCGCGTCGGGATCGCCGTGGACTACGGCTTGTATGTACGCCGGGCAGCCTGCGGTCAGGGCCGCCCGCGCTACGGCGTCGCCGATGGCATTGCTCTTGGTGGAAGCCGTGCATTCGAGGGCGTGCCCGAGGGCATCCAAGCCGGTAATTGCGGTCAATACTGGCGGCAGGTCTTGGTGCAAACGCGGGTCCACCAGCGCGGCCTTGGGCTGTAAGTAGCTGCTGTACACGGCCTTCTTGCCGGTTGCGTCGGCGATTACTGACACTCGGCTGACCTCGCTGCCCGTGCCCGCGGTGGTCGGGATGCCGACGAGTGGGGCCAGCGGCGGTTTTGCGTACAGGTCGAAGCCAAAGTAATCGGCCACGGAGCCGCCATTGGCAGCAGTGCAGAGCGCGGCCTTGGCCGTGTCCATGGTGCTACCCCCGCCCAAGGCAACGGCTACGTCGAAATCCGTGGCTGCCAGCGCGTGAGCGCAGGCATCGACGCTTTGGACCGAGGGGTTGGGCGCGATCTCGCTGTATGCGCTCACCACGTCTAAGCTGCCGAGGGCTTGGCGGACTAGATCGACGAGTGGGGCGATGCTTGGATCGTGGATGAGCAGCACTCGACCCGCGCCGAGGCGGCCGCACTCGTCGGCTAGCTGCGACAGGGCACCCGCCCCGAATACGACCCGCCGGTCGCGGAATTCGAACATTTCTGCTAGCGCTACGCGCCGACTTTCTGCGGCAAAATAGGCGCTATCCGATAGCAGGTCCTCGTTGATTTGCACACTACCCATTGTGACCTTCCTCATATGTGTTGACGCGGCGAATCGAGTCTTGTTTCGCGCGGGGGATTTGTGCAATATATACACGGAATCGCAGCACTACAAAAACGGAGCCACCATGATGCAAGACGCCACCCAGACCTACGTCGAGCAGGGCTTTCTCACGGGCATCGACCTGTTCAGCGCCAGCGAGATCGATCACTTCCGCGCCTGCTTCGACGAATTGGAAGCCCGCGAGGGCCGCGAAAAGTGCCAGATCGGCCTGCAGGCCCGCCACTTAGACGAGAAATTCATCTGGCAGATGGCCACGGACCCGCGCATCCTCGACGCCATGCAGGAGGTCATGGGCGAGGACATTATGCTGCTATCGACGCATTTTTTCTGCAAATATCCCGACCCAGAGGCCAAGCACTTTGTGGCTTGGCACCAGGACGTCACCTATTGGGGCTTAGAGCCGCCCGAGGCCCACACCGCTTGGGTGGCTGTGGATGCCAGCGACGTGGAAAACGGCTGTATGCGGGTCATCCCCGGCTCGCACAAAAACGGCATTGCCACTCACGGCGAGTCGGCCAGAGTCGGCAATCTGCTCAGCATTAATCAGGAGATCCCCGACGAGTTCGTCGATGACAGCCAAGCTGTCGATCTAGTGCTCGCGCCGGGCCAGATATCCATTCACGACGGCCAGGTATTCCACGCCAGCAATCCCAATACCTCCAATCGCCGCCGCTGCGGACTGACGCTGCGCTACGTGGCCCCGCACGTTGCGCAGCCCGAGCTCAACTCGCTGGGCAACAAGTATCCGACCACCTTGGTGCGCGGCGAGGACCGCTACGGCAACTTTCCCGAGCAGCACATACCCTTTGCCTCTGCTTCTCGATAATTACACAGTACGCCACACCACATAAGGAGTACACAATGGCCCAGTACGACCGGATGGCCGTCCTCAACGCCATCTACGACACCGGGATCGTCCCGGTCTTTTACAACGCCGACCCAGAAACCACCATCCACATCGTCGAAGCCTGCGCCCGAGGGGGTGCTCGCTGCGCTGAATTTACCAATCGCGGCGATTTGGCCTACCACGTCTTCACCGAGACGGTGCGCCACGTGATGGCCGAGAAAATCGACATCATCATGGGCGTTGGCTCGATCTGCGACGCGCCCACCGCGGCCCTCTACATTGCCAACGGCGCAAACTTCGTCGTCGGCCCCTTGCTCAACGAGGAAGTCGCCCGCCTGTGCAATCGCCGCAAAATTGCCTATTCGCCCGGCTGCGGCTCGGTCAGTGAGATTGGTCAGGCCGAGGAATTGGGCGTCGAGATCGTCAAGGTATTCCCCGGCAGCGAAGTCGGCGGTCCGGCCTTCGTCAAATCCGTGCTTGGCCCTTGTCCGTGGACCCGGATTATGCCCACCGGCGGCGTCGATGCCACCCGCGAGAGCCTAGAGGCGTGGTTTGAGGCCGGCGTTGCGGCCGTCGGGGCTGGCTCCAAGCTGATCACCAAGGAACTCGTCGCCGCCAAGGACTGGGATGGCCTAGAGGCCAAGGTGCGCCAGAGCGTCGATTGGATTCGGGAAATCCGCGCTGAGATGGCGGGCTAGCCCAGCAGTCTGTTTGCTTAATAATGGCCTTGACGCAAGAACAGAAAAGCCACTTTGAGGAACAGGGCTACCTGCCTTATCACCGAATTCTCTCCGACGACGAATTGCAGGCTCTGCGCCAGCGCAGCGAGGAAATTGCCCGAGGCCAAGCCGACCATGTGCCGCCGCGCTATGTCCAGTTGGAAGCCGACTTCCGCGAGGAACAGGACGCTGAGGTGGACCGCCTTGATCAGGTGCGCAAAATGACCCACCTGTGCTATTTCGATCCCCTCTTTGAGGCCGTGGCTCGCAAGGCGGAGATCGTCGATGTCATCGAGGATTTGCTCGGCCCCAATATCAAGCTCTACTGCGACCAGTTGATGATGAAGGCGCGCTATCACGGCACGGTTACTGACTGGCACCAGGATTCCGTGGCGTGGCCGCAGTTTGCTCCGCAAGACCACGTCTCCTGCTGGGTCGCCCTCGACGACGCCACCGTGGAAAACGGCTGCATGACTGTGCTGCCGGGCAGCCATAAATGGGGGCCTATCAATTCGGCGCACAAAGCCCGCTTCTTGGAAAATCCCCTGATCCCCGAGCCTGTACCAGTGGAATTGCCGGCTGGTTCCTGCTTGTTCCACCACGGTCTCAACTTCCACCGCACGGGTGCCAATCCCACGCCCAATCGGCGGCGCGGCCTAGCCCTGCACTATCTCCGCTCGGAGACCATGTACCTCGGCGTTGGAAGCGAGGAACAGCGCCTGATGACTGAGTGCGAAAAGCCACGCGGCGAATTTCGCTTTATGCTGATCAGGGGACGCGAATTTGACGGACGGGTGTAGAATCTGCTAATCGCAACGATATTCAACGTATTTAACATCCCAAGAGAATTTTGTCGTTTTATTTTTTGCAAAAATCAGCGATATTCAACCCCTGTTGTTTGGTAGATCGGAAAGCAGTGAGGTGATTGCGAGAGGATTGGCGATTGGCTATAGTATAAAACCGCTGAAGTAGTATATGATCGATCAAAGGAGGGAGATCGGCATGATTGAAAAGTCGAGTGGCAGTGCATTGCGGGTGGGCGGATTTATTGTAGCCTGCGGCATCCTAATGGGGGCGACCGGGGCCTATGCCGCAAGCGGTGAAGAATTGCAATTCATTCTCAACACCTTTTCGTTTCTCGTTTGGGGCGTGCTCATAATGTGGATGTGCGCGGGCTTTACCATGCTCGAAGCCGGGTCCGTGCGCACCAAGAACGCCTCCATGATCTGCCTCAAAAACATCGGGCTTTATTCGATTGCCGGGATCACGTATTACTTGGTTGGCTACAACCTCATGTACGTCGATGTGCAGGAAGGCTGGATCGGCACGCTCAAGTTTTTATATGGGCCTTCGGACAATGAGCTCAAGCTGTTGTCCGGTCAGGCCGCGGCCGCAGCAGACGTGACAAAGGCCGGCCATGCCACTATGTCGGACTGGTTTTTCCAGATGGTCTTTGTGGCCACGACTGCTTCTATTGTATCGGGCACGCTGGCCGAGCGGGTGAAGCTGTGGGCGTTTCTTGCTTTTACGGTCGTGTTGACGGTAATTATCTATCCCATTGTCGGGGCTTGGACTTGGGGCGGTGGCTGGCTGAGTGCAATGGGGTTTCAAGATTTCGCCGGCTCTACCATCGTGCATTCGACCGGAGGTTGGGCTGCGCTCGCTGGCGCACTCGTCGTCGGAGCGCGATACGGAAAATTTCGCGCCGACGGCAGCGTCAAGGCCACGGCACCTTCCAACATCCCAGCCGTGACCTTGGGCGTCTTCATTTTGTGGCTCGGGTGGTTCGGCTTCAACGGCGGCTCTCAGCTCGCGCTGTCGAGCGCGCTTGATGCCGTCGCCATGAGCAATGTGCTCGTGAATACTAACCTTGCGGCAGCAGCCGGCGTCGTGGCTGCTCTCATCGTATCGCGGCCGATTTTAGGACGTATCGATCTGCTCGGCGTCCTCAACGGTGCGCTCGCCGGACTCGTTTCCATTACGGCCGGGCCAGATATCGTCGATCACCACTGGGCGCTCATAATTGGTGCTATAGGCGGCGCGTTGTGCGTCGGCGCGATGAGGTTGTTGGAGGTCGTCAAGCTAGACGACGTTGTCGGTGCGATTCCGGCCCACTTGTTCGCCGGTGTTTGGGGGACCTTGGCGGTCTGCATTGCAGCCGGTGGCAACTTCGGCGTCCAGCTCATTGGGGTGTTGGCGGTGGGCGCGTTCGCGTTTGCGTCTTCGTGGCTCGCGTGGTTTGTTCTAGACAAGACAATGGGGGTGCGGGTGTCGCAAATCGTTGAAGAACTCGGCCAGGATACCGCAGAACTCGGAATCGAAGCGTATCCTGAGTTTGTACTCATGCCCGATCAGGATGACGTTGACCAAATTCGGAACAATTCTTAAATCAGATAAAAACGGTGCATACCATTTAGAAAGGCAGGAGATCAAGTGAATACCGAACAGAAGGACGGCGTATTAATCGCCAAACCCGAAGGCCGCATTGATGGGGTCAATGCCCGCGACTTCCACGAAGCCTTAAGTGCGGCGATCGGCGATGACAACAACGCGGTGCTCGTCGATTTGGCGGCCATCAACTATATCAGCAGTGCGGGCCTGCGGACGTTTCTGCTGATTGCCAAAACGCTCCAGCAGCGCAGTGCCCAGTTCGCGCTGTGCTCGCTTTCGGAGCCGATACGGGAAATTTTCGAAATCAGCGGTTTTGACAAGATCATTGCGATCCACGCCTCCGAAGAGGAAGCACTCGCCGCACTGTCGTAATTAAACTGAAGAGGGGGGCGACGTCTCGTCTGGATTGGCTTCGGCTGATTGTAGGGCTGACGGTCGCACCGCAGGCAGCTCGACGGTCATCTCGGTAAATTCGCCAGGCGCGGAGTGGACCTTGATGGCACCCCCGTGTTCGCGCACGATGTCGTTGGACAGCGCGAGCCCGAGCCCGGTTCCCTGATCAGTCGGCTTCGTCGTAAAGAATGGATTGAAGATCTTATCGACAACATCCGCAGGGATCCCGTTTCCATTGTCGCGGATGCGGATTTCGACTTGATCGGGCGTTCGCTGGGAGCTGATCCAGAGTGTGGGAACGTAGTCAGCTGCCGTCTCTGGAGCGTGCCGCTTCTCGTTGGTGGCGTAGCAGGCATTGCTCACCATGTTTAGAAAGACGCGAGCCAAATCCTGCGGGACCACCTCTAACTCTCCCACCTCCTCGTCTAAATCCTCCTTGATGTCGAGCTGAAAATCCGCATTAGTCGCTCGGGCGCTGTGGAAAGCGAGACGGGCGTGTTCTTCGAGCAGGTCGTTGATATCCGCGGCCCGCGCCTCGCCGGACCCGCGACCCATCTGCAGCATGTCGCGGACAATGCGGTTGGCGCGATCGCCGTGGTGGCGGATGCGCCCGAGATTGTCGGTCAAGTCGCCCTTGATCTCGTTGAGTAGCTCGCGTTGCTCGTCGTTTATCTGTATGCCTTCTTCCTCTAGTACCTCTTGCAATTCCTCCAACAGTTCCTCCGAGACTTCCGCGAAATTCTTGACGAAGTTCAAGGGATTCTGGATTTCGTGCGCCACACCTGCGGTGAGTTCGCCTAGTGCAGCCAGTTTTTCGCGCATGACGATCTGATCTTGTGCTAGCTGCAGATCTTCGAGCACTTTTTCGAGCGTGGCATTTTTCTCTTCCAAATCCGCGGCCAGCTTTTCCACCAAGTTGAGCCGCTGGGCCTCCAACGAGTTGTGGCGGAAAATTTCGAGGGCCGCGGCCATGTCGGCAACTTCGTCGCGCCCGGGCATCTCGATCTTCGCCTCTAGATCGCCTTCTGCCATTCGGCGCATTCGGTTCGACAAAAATTCGAGGCGACGCAACAGCACCCGACCCACTAACAGCCAAGCGATCAGGATCGCTCCGATGATGCCGATGGCGTTAATAGCGAGCAGGAGCTTGCGACCGGTGAAGATGGCTTGGGTGGAGGTTTGCGTGGCCTCCTGCGCGCTCCCGCGGGCCGTATTCACTAGGCCTTCGACCTCGGCTACTAGTTCAATGGACAAATCGCGATTGCGATCGAGCAGTGTTCGTTGCTGTTCGACAATCTGGAGTTCCAAGGCGCGTAGAGCAAAGATCTTCTCGTCCCCGCGGCCCAAGTCGAACAGGCGGTCAAAGGTCGGGGCTAGCTCGCTGTGCAAGTAGGCGTACTCGATGCGGAAGCCAACTTTGGGCAGCTGGCGGTCAAGCGTGCCGTGCAAGGGGCCTGCGCCGAGCGCGGCGAGTTTCCGCTCGATGCCGCCGACTGTGGAGTCGAAGCGCTCCTGTAAAGGCTCTAGCAGACGCGCGTCCGACAAGTTGAAGGCACTGGCCAGCAGCCGCGTGGCCGTAGTGGTTCCTTCCTGCAACTCGGTTAGATCGCGATAGAGAGAAAGTTCGGCCTCTGAAAGGTGCTGGGCGCGGGGTGCGGGCGGTTCGCCGAGGGTGCGGTAGCCGGTCATTGCGTAGAATAGTTGATCGTCGATAGCCGGAATCAAGATGACGATCAGTTTGTTTTGCAGTGCTTCTAGGTCGTTGTACAATGCGCGGCTGCGCGCGTTGAGTTCAAAGCGCTTGGACACCGAAGCCTCAATCGCGTTGATGTTGGCGATGAGAGTGTCGCCGTGGGCGCGAATCCGCGCGAAGCGTTCCTCGGCTGCGCCCTGCTGGGTCAGGGCCGCCAATTGCTTTTTAAAGTCAGCCCGCTCGGTGGCGACTTTAGCGGCGACCTCGGCAAAGACCATCGGCGTCTCGGCCGCCACCAAGCGCGGGGCTGCCGCGGCGAGGGTGCCGCTTTGCTGGGCGACCGCAAAAGCGGTGGCGATCTCTGGGACGGCCCGCTCGTTTACCTGCCTTTGGGCATCGCCGACTTGGTCGAAGGAAAACCAAGCCACCAAACTCGCGACCATGGTGAGGGCCACGGCCGTGCCGATGCCCATGTACAGATGAAAGGCGATGCGGTGACGAGCTGCGAGCAGGCGTTTCAGTAAGGAGATCATGGCTTCGTCGCGCCCTTCAAGGAGCGGATGGGGCGATATTGGCCGTCGCTGTCGAGCACGGTGAGGAAGACCGCGTCCGAACCCTGATTATCGCTATCCCCATAGCGGAGCTCGAATCCCTCTAGGTCGATGACATCGGCGCGGCGCAAGTTGTCCAAAAGGCAGGCGCGGCTGACTGCCCGGCCGCAGCCAGTGAGGGCGGCGATGGCCAAGCGGCCGGCTAGGTAGCCCTCGAACGAGACAAAGCTAGGCTCTGCTCTTGGGGCGTGGGCTGTGAGGGCACGGCGGTACGAGCCGACGATGGCTGGCTCGGTGGCCGTTGGGAAGGGCACGACCTGCGAGACTAAAACTCCAGTGCCAGTGGGGCCGAGTTCCCGCGCTAGTGCTTTACTGCCCACAAATGAGATGGTGGCAAAGATCGGGGTAAAATTTGTCTCATGCGCCCAAGCGATTAGGCTTGCGACCGGCTGGTAGGTCCCGACCAAAATCACGGCTTGGGGCTGGCCGCTGCGCAGGTCGAGCAGAGCGGTTTTTACCGCCTTGGTGTTGCGCGGATACACGCCGACCGCTACGAGCGATAGCTCGCGGCGCACTAGGGCGCCGCGCACCCCGCGAAATCCCTCCCGGCCGAAGGAGTCGTCTTGGTACATTATGGCAATGCGTTCAATGCCCAAATCGTCGGTCAGTCGGGCGACGATTTCCTCGGTTTCCTGATAGTAGGAGGCGCGCATGTTGACCACGCCGCGCCACTTGGGGTCGCGGAGAAAGCTACTGCCCGTGAAGGGTGCGATGTAGGGGACGCCAGCGTCCTCGGCAATGGGAACGGCTGCGCGCGAGGTTGGGGTGCCGACGGCACCGATCAGCGCGAAAACCCGCTCGCCTTCGATTAGCTGGCGAGTGTTGTCGATGGCGGCTTCTGGCTCGTACCCATCGTCGAGCGACACCAATTCGAGTCGTCGCCCGTGGACCCCGCCCTGCTCATTCACCTCGCGGAAGGCCGCCTGCATCCCGAGCCGCATGTTCCGGCCCAACTCCTGGGCTGGCCCGCTAAAGGCGGCGGATTGGCCGAAGAGGATACTCCGGTCAGATACGCCGGGCTGTTCCTCGCCAAGCACAGTACTCGCCACTAGCAGCGCGGCCGCGCATCGAGCAAGCGCGTTGCTCAACTATCCCTCCGCTTGACCAAGGTCAGGCAGTTCTTGTTTTGCTGTCGCTGGTAGCGGACCTCGTCCATCATGGTGCGCACAAGGTGGATGCCCAGCCCGCCCACGGTGCGGTCTTCAACCTCGGCGTTCAAGTCTGGCTCTGGAGCGTCGACGAGCGGATTGAAGGCGTGGCCGTCGTCCTCGATCTCGATTGTAATCGCCTCGTCCTCTGAGGAGATGACGATCTTGATCTCGTGGTTTTGATCGTCGTCGTGTCCGTAGTTGACGATGTTGACCCCCAATTCCTCGACGGCCAGCCCGATCTGAAAGGTGACGTCAGGAGACCAGTTTTCTTTCTCTGCTAGCTCCTCAATAGCGGCGTTGACCTTGTGCAGTTCGTCTAGTTCAGTCGCTATGAGCAGCGATCTTTGAGCGCTCATTGGTCTGTCTCACTGCGGCGAAGCGTCAGGCAGGTGACGTCGTCAAATTGAGGGGCATCGCCGGCAAAGGCTTCGACCGCCGCAAAAACCGCCTCGTTGGTAGCGCGGGCGTCCATCGGTGTCCCGTTGGTGAAAATCTCGCACAGGCGCTCTAGCTCGAACTGGTCGCCTTGGTCGTTTTCGGCCTCGGTGACGCCATCGGTGTACAAGACGACGCGGTCGCCGGGTTGCAGGAATATCGAGCTTTCCTCGTAGGCGAAATCTGGTACCACGCCGAGCGCTACTCCGCCGGTCGGCGGAATCACGGTCGAGCTGCCATCGGCGTGGACTACCAGCGGCGTATTGTGCCCGCCATTGGCATAGGCCAACTCGCCGCTTACTGGATCGAAAGTCGCGTAAAAGACGGTTACGAACATGGCGGCGTCGTTTTCTTCTTGCAGCAGTTGATTTACTTCGCTCAACACCTTGCCCGGCGAATCGAGGCCAATGGCCGAGCCCTTCAGCAGGGTGCGACTCGACATCATAAACAGGGCCGCAGGTACGCCCTTGTCCGAGACATCGGCGACGACGAGGCCGATGCGGCCGTCTTCGAGGGACAAGACGTCGAAGAAGTCGCCGCCGACGTCGCGCGCGGGCTTCATGCTGCCGAAGATCTCAAAGCCCGACCCGGTGGGAAAACTAGTGGGCAAGATGGACTGCTGCATCTTGTTGGCCACGCTGAGTTCGTTTTGCAGGGCGACCAGCTTGTCGCGCGACTCCAGCGCCTCGCGCCACAGCTCTAGATGGTGCAAGGTGCGCTGGATGGTCACCTTCATGTCCTCGAAGTCGATGGGCTTGGTGATGAAGTCAAACGCGCCCCGGTTCATGGCCGTGCGGATGTTCTTCATGTCGCCGTATGCCGAGACGATGACCGAGCGGATATTGGGATCCACCTTGGGGATCTGCTCTAGCAAGGTGAGCCCGTCCATCCGGGGCATGTTGATATCCGAGAGCACCATGTCGATGTCTTGCTCTTCGCTTAGCACCTCTAGGGCTTCGACGCCGTTTTGGGCGAACATAAAGCTGTACTGGCCCGAGCGAATTTCGCGGCGCATGCGCTGCCGCACTAGGTGCTCTAAATCTGGCTCGTCGTCGACGACGAGGATCTTGGGTCGTAGTATTGCCATTTCTCTTTCCCCAAGTTTGGGTTAGCCTGACGCGGCTGTCAAACGGTTAATTGCCCGGCTCCACCACTACCTTCAT
>JAJEEZ010000030.1:0-7655 GCA_022820705.1 Candidatus Latescibacterota bacterium
CCAAATAGTCGCCGTCGCCGACCTCCTTGACGACCGCCGCCAGCGCGCCCAAAGCGAAATGGGCTGCGACGCGTACGCCGACTACCGCGACCTTCTCGCGCGCGACGATATCGACCTAGTCGTCAACGCGCTACCCAGTCATCTCCATCCTCAAGCCACCATCGATTCCCTCAACGCCGGCCACCACACTATCTGCGAAAAGCCCCTCGCCTGGAGCGTGGCCGAACTCGACACCATGATCGCCGCCGCCCGCGAGACCGATCGCCTGCTCCTGCCCTTCCAGCAGTCGCGCAACGCGCCTCAATTTCAAAAGCTGCTCCAAGTCATTGACTCGGGCGTCCTCGGCCGCATCGTCCAAGTCTCGATCTCCTTCAGCGGTTTCGCCCGCCGCTGGGACTGGCAGACCGTGCAGGAATATCGAGGCGGCAATCTGCTCAACACCGGCCCGCACCCCATGGACCAAGCCATGCGCCTGCTCGACTTCAAAGAGCCGGACCAAATCCTCTGCGCCATGGACCGCGCCAACACCTGCGGCGACGCCGAGGACTACGTCAAAATTCTGCTGCGCACCAAAGACAAACCCGTCATCGACGTGGAAATCTCCTCCTGCACCCCCTTCCCGCAGCCCATGTACACCGTCCACGGCGAGCGCGGCGGACTCTCCGGCGGCCCTGCGGGGCTGGCTTGGCGCTACTACGATCCGCAAAAGGCACCCGAGCAATCGCTCATCCGCAGCCCACTGCCCGGCCCGAGCTATTGCCGCGAAGAGTTAAAAATGATCGAGCGGTCTTGGGCTCCCAACGAGGACGAGCAAAACGCATTTGCCTATATGTCCAACGCTTATTACGACGGCGTATTCGCCGCGTTGCGGGAGGGAGTCGAACCCGAGATCACGCCGCAACAGGTGCGCGTGCAGATCGCCGTCATTGAAGAGTGCCACCGCCAAAACAGCCTCTCCCAACTGCCGCCCCAAGGTTGGCCAAAGGAATGCGCGACATGAACGCCGCCAAAGCGAACGCCCTCACCGCAGCCATCGCCGAGCTACCCCGCGTCCAGCTAGCTTCAATCCGCCCTACCCCGCTGGAGCCGCTGCCGCGCCTGACCGCCCACCTCGACAGCCCGGCGCTCTACATCAAGCGCGACGACCTGACCGGTTTGGCCTTTGGCGGCAACAAGACGCGGATGTTCGAGTTTGCCTTGGCCGACGCTTTGGCCAAAGGGGCCGACACCATCGTCTCGGGCGCGGCGGTGCAGTCCAACTACTGCCGCCAACTCGCTGCGGCCTGCGCCAAGCTGGACCTGGAACTGCACCTGATCCTCCGGCCAGTGCGCGCAATTGACCGAACCGAATCGCAGGGCAACAATCTGCTACAGCATCTGCTCGGCGCACAGATTACCGTTCTAGCGGAAAGTGATCAGCGCGGCCAACAAGACGCCCTGCAAGCCAAGGTCGAGGAGCTTTCCGCACAGGGGAAAAGAGTGTACTGGCCGCGCCGTGACGATACTGTTGACCTTGACGCCATTGCCTATGCCGAAGTGGGCGTGGAGATTGCCCACCAATGCCAAGAGCAAGGCATCAATCCGGCCTACCTCTACCTCTCTGCCCTCGACACTACCCAAGCCGGCGTGGCATTGGGCTTAGCCTATATCGAATCGCCGATTCAAGTGCGCGGCTTCTGCCCTCTCGCCAACGTCGAAGACCGTCACGAGGACATGGCCGCCATCGCCAATCAAGCCGCCCACCGCCTCGGCCTCGACGTTGCCATGAGCGCTGCCGACTTTGACAACGACGATACTTTCGTTGGCGAGAGGTACGGCATCCCCACCCCCGCTGGCTTGGATGCCTTGCGCACTTTGGCGCGTAAGGAGGGCATTCTCCTCGATCCCGTGTACACCAGCAAGGCCCTCGCTGGCCTTGTTGCTCACGCACGCGACGGCCGGCTCGACGGCGAGGCGATCTTCCTGCACACCGGCGGTAACCCGGCCCTGTTCGCCTATGCTCAAGAGGTTCTCGCCGACTAATATGGATCCCTTTTTCCTGATCGGCGTCTCCTTCCTGACCTCGACCTTTACCGCCATCATCGGCGTGGGCGGTGGTATCGCGCTGATCTCGGTCATGCCGGGCTTGCTGCCCGCCGCGGCCATCATCCCCGTCCACGGTGCCGTGCAGCTCGCCTCCAACGCCAGCCGCGTCTTCTTTGGCCTACGCCACATCGACTGGCGCATCTTCTGGCCCTTCGCGGGCGGTGCGCTCCTCGGTGCTATCGTGGGAGCGCAGGTGGTTGGCGGCTTTAGCTTTGACGACCTGCCCCTGTATCTGGGCGTCTTCATCCTCATCGTCATCTGGGTTCCCGTGCCCAGCCGCGCTTTCCGCCTCCCCGGCCACTTTGCCATTTTCGGTGCTCTCCAGACTTTCATCGCTCTCTTCGTCGGCGTCGCTGGTCCCCTGACCGGTGCCTTCTTGGCCAGCGCGGGTTTGCCCAAAGACCGCTTGGTCATTACCCACGGCACGGTAATGACTGTCACTCACCTGTGCAAAATTTTGGTCTTTGGCTTTGTCGGTTTCGCCTTCGCGCCCTACTTGCCGCTCATCGCCGGGATGATTGGCGCGGCCGCGCTTGGCTCGTGGTGCGGAACGCGCTTGCGCGACCGGGTTTCCGAAAGCCTGTTCCGCAAGGTTTTCAGGATAGTGATTACGCTTCTGTCGCTGCGCATGATCGTCGATTCGCTCTATTAAGCGCAATTTTTTTTACAGCTACTCGCTAACAGCGGTCGTTTGCCGAAGCGAACGGTGCGGGTTTATTTTAATAGCTCTTGTAGGAGACCTCTTATATGAACGAACTCGAACAAGCCATCCAAGAAATCGAAATCTACGGCTTCACCCTGCTGGAAAGCGTCCTCGACTCCGACACGGCCGCGGCCATGCGCCAAGCTCTGATCCGCTGCGAACAAGAGCACGGCACCGAACACACTCACCGCGGCGCGGCCCGCCACGTGGCCAACCTCCCGGTCATGGATCGCATCTTCCACCAGTGCATCGACCATCCTCGCGTCTTGCCCATCCTCGAACACTTCCTCGAGCCTTCGCTGATTTTGGGCAGCCTCAATTCGCGCATCGTCCGCCCCGGCGACGGCTTCCAAGACCTGCACAGCGACATTCCCGCCTATATGCTCAACATGGACACGCCGGTGATGATGAATACGGTGTGGATGCTCGACGACTTTACCCCTGAAATCGGCGGCACTCGCGTAGTGCCCGGCTCGCACAAGAGTCGCCTCGCCGCGCCCCCGGAGGGATTCGCAGTCCGGCATGAGGTGCAGCCCACCGCTCCGGCCGGCTCGGTGATCGTCTTCAACGGCCAGTGCTGGCACGGCGGCGGTGCCAACACCGGCGACCGCAACCGCCACGCCCTCTTCGGCCACTATAGAAAGCACATGCTGGTCTTCCAACTCGATCCGCACGACGGCTTCCCGCCCGAGTGGTGGGACAGCTTGAGCCCACGTCAGCGCCAACTGATGAGGATGCAAAACGGCCCGGGTGCTCTGCATGCGGCCGACGTGCATTTTCGCTAGGAGGCAGGACATGCTGAACACCCGCAGCTTCGCGTTCATCCTTGGTATTGGGTTTCTGGCTCCGACCGTCCTAAAGGCTGAAGTGACGACTTGGCAACTTGGCGGCAGCCAGCCTTGGGCCGGCCAAGACACGGTCAGCATTATGATTGACTTTGAGCGCGTCCCTGGTGCCATTCAGCCGGTGCGCGTCGAGCCGGGCCTCAACATCATTTCCCTGCTCGACAACTGGACCACCTTTCGCCAGCCCAAAGAATTAGGCTATATCGACGGCGAGCGTCCCCGCATCTGGAAGTGGAACGAGGGCAACGGCGACCCAACCGAAAACGGCGTCGCGCTTATTGATGCCGACAGCACCACATACAATTCCTCCAAGGCCGAAGGCATTGACAAGCAGTTTTTCACCATTGACTTGGCCGTGCCCATGCCGGCGCACACCTTCGGCTTCCACGCCCCCTCGGGCGGCTTCCGCTCAGACGGCACGCCGTTGCGCACGGATTCGACTCCAGCCTTCCAAATCTCGATCCAAGAGGAAAACAGCGAGATTTTCGCCATCAAAGGGCCGCTGCCCCTCGCGAGGGTCGTGGCCGAGCCGACGCAAAATTTTGCGCCTGACGTGCTCATTGGTTTCGACCAGCAATACGTGCGCTTCTTCCGCTGGGCCCGCAAATTCTCCATCATCGACGAGACGGCCTTGAGTCGGAACCGCGTTAGCGGCTCATCCGGCGGCCAAGGCAATCAAGCTCGCTCGCTCTTGGGCACCATCAGCGAGTTCGAGGTCTATGGCGAGGGCTTTCCCAAGCGGGCTACGTACCGCTCCAAAATCATCGACCTCGGGGCCGAGCAAAACTTTGGCCGGCTGTTCTTTACCGCTACGCCGATGCGCTTTGTCGCTGGCGGGGCCGTCGAGGCACTCGATGCACGGGCCTTCGCCGAGATCGAGGTTCGCACCGGTCGAGACGACGATCCGAATATCTATCACGAGTACACAGTCACCGGCAAGGAAAAGGTCGTCTCCCGCGCCCGATACGAGAACGATCTCCGCACTGGGTTTGGCCGCACATGCGCCTCCTGTGACTTTGTCCAGCGCAGCCCCCGTCCTGGAATGCGAGCCGCAATTACCTACGACCGCGACAACTGGACCTTCTGGTCAACGCCCATCACTCAGTCGGGCCTGCCGCTCAATCTCGACAGCGGCTCCTTCATACAGGTGTTCATCACCTTGCACAGCACTCGCTTTGCGGATTTTGTGCGCTTGGATTCGCTGTGGGTCGAGCGGGCACCGCTGTTGGCAGCGCGCGTCCTCGGCGAGGTGGCTCCGCTTGCCGACCCACGGCCTGTACACGGATTTGGCGAGGTGGCCTTGGGCGAAATGGTCGAATTTGCGTACGACCTGTCGGCTTCCTTCTCAGGAGGGAATCAGCGCGGCTTCGACCAAGTGCGCATCCAAACGGGTGCCCAGCCCGCGTTCAAAGAGTTGCTCATCGGCGGCCAAGCGACTGACCCGGCCGCCGTCCGCGAAGAAGATGACGGACTGACAGTACTCCTGCCCGAGCGCGTTACCCGCGCCAACAACGCGCCGTTGCGCATCGTCTTTGCCGCGGAAGTTTTTGAATTAGCCACCACGTTCTTGGGCACTGTCACCGATTCAGAGGCCGAGACCTTGCCCCAACCCATCATCTCTGGCGACGCCAGCGAACTGCTCTCCACCAATAGCCTCCGCGTCCTCAGCGCTTCGGAGCAACAACCCGCCTTGCTGCAGAACTTGCGCTTTTCAACGCCCGTGTTGACGCCCAATGGCGACGGCGTTCACGACGAACTCCGCGTGGCCTATGCCCTCTATGGTCTGCCGGAACAAGTACCCGTCGAACTGGTGATCTATACACTCGACGGTCGCCACGTGGCGACCGTGCCCCAAGGCTCGCAAACGGCCGGTCCGCAAATGGCCCGCTGGGATGGACGCGACGCACAGGGCGCTGCCCTGCCTCCGGGCGTGTACCTAATCTCCGTAACCCTGCAATCCGAGCGCCGCGCTGCCGCCGTGCTCCGCCCCGTGGGCATAGCGTACTGAAGGGGGCACGATGAGATTTCTTTTGTCGCTCGTCTGCGTCGCTTTTACCACCATGGCCGCCAGCGGTGAAACCCTGACCTTTCAAGGGCAAGATGCTTGGGCGACTTGGCAGGTGCCCCTTGGCCTAACTGAGGTGGGCGAGAATGGCCAGCTACAGCTCGTCAAGTTCCGCAAGGACATCAATGCAGTCGCCGATGCCCATCTCTTCTCCTATGAGAGCAAAAGCCGCGGGCGAACTACGGGCGGCATCTGGGAGGCGGTTTCCAATCCTGCTGATGCAGACTACATCATCGACGGGGATCTCCAGACCTTTTGGCGTCCAGATCCGGTGGATGCCGTCGAGGACTGGGCCATTGAAATCGACTTGGGTCGCGCCGTGTTGGCCCGGGAGATACGCCTCACTTTTCCCGATGAGGAGGGCGCGCGGCCCTTCCGCCAGTTTACTGTGTACGGTAGCCCGGGGACCCGCATCTCAGTGCAAGACGACTTGGTGCTGCTGGAGCCGCTCTTTCGCACGACCCGGCCCAACTCGGCCAGCGAGATCGTCATCCCCCTCGGGTTCACTGCCCGCGATAGCGTATTTCAGCTCGACGAGGGCTTGGCTATCGACCCGGTGGCCAAGAACAACTATCGGGTGATCCAGCGCATTCGCATTGAGGCGGAAGAAAAGACTTCGGACGCGGCCTTGGCCGAGATCGAGGTCCGCGGCATTGGCGACAACATCAGCATTGGCACCATGCAGCGGGGCCGCTTTGTCAACGGAGTCAACTCAGTCGATCCGCAAAATCTATTCGACGCCGACATGAACACCAACAACCTAATCGGCTCTTCGTATGGCAGCCTCGGCTGGAAGGAGGGTGGGGTGTGGTTCGGAGTGGATTTGGGGGCGGTGTTCTTCGTCGATGAATTCTTTCTCTATTCCTTTCGGCCCGACGAAGGCTTGGTGGGCTTCTCGATCAACGGCACCGGCCCGGGCCATACCGTGCTCTATTCAGACGGCACCCGCAGCCTCAGTTCCAATCTGCCCGTGCCCGATGCATTTGACTATACAGAGCTCCTGACCCACATCAATCCCAACGCCGACCGCCTGCTCTACATTCGCTATATGTTCAAGCCGCGCAAGATGCGCTACTTCTTCTGGCACGGCATCAGAGACACCGGCTGGGGCATCGTCAAATGGGCTGAGTTCATGCTCTTCTCGCCGGGCTATCCCGCCGAAATAGTATTGCACTCGGATTTCATCGATTTAGGACAAACCTCGGGCGACGGGCGTCCAAAAGTCATCAAAAACCTCTCTTGGGATGCCGAGTTGGCCGCGGGCACTCGCCTGCAACTGCGCTCGCGCTCGGGCAATTCGCTAGAGCCGGTCTTTACGTTTTACAACAAGATCGGCGAACAGGTCACCGAGGATAAGTGGAATAGTTCGCCCAAGGTGCTGCGCGGCCCAGTCGATACGACGCTCGTGGTGGGCGAGGATTGGGGCGAATGGAGCAATGTCTATCAGTTCCCGGGCGAAGCATTTCAGTCGGAAAGCCCGCGCCGCTTCATCCTGCTGGAGATGATCCTCTCCACCGATGACCCCAGCGTGGCACCGGTGGTCCATTCGCTCTCGGTCGAGTTTGAGGACGCGCTGTTGCAGGGTGCGGTGGGCCGCATTGAGCCGCGCCAAGCCATCCCCAACGAGGACACCCGTTTCACCTATACGCTGTGGCCGCAGATAGAGGCTGAGGACTCGGGTTTCGACCTATTGCGCTTTACCGTGCCGGGTCGGATCGACGCCGAGGATCTCGAACTACTCATCGGCTCCGCGTCGGTCGAACCTGCCCGCGTCGAGCAGCAGGGCGACTCGCTGTTGGTCGCCTTGCCGCACATCGTGACCGAGGACTCGATTCGGGTGGGTTTCACGACGCGGGTTTTGCACAATGCCACGGTTTTTCCCCTCGATCTCGGGTTGAGCGAGCGGCCCGGCCTCTGGCAGTCGGTCGAGCCAGCCGAGCGCCGCTCTCAGGTAGTA
>JAJEEZ010000288.1:0-3733 GCA_022820705.1 Candidatus Latescibacterota bacterium
TAGAAGCCGGTGGTTTTGTGGGAAGCACGCTAGATCTGGAAGACGGACGCGACCGTGCAGCCTAAAGTGCCCCAGACTAGGCCCTGCATCCCCGAGGAGGATGTGGCCGCGCTGCTCGAGGATTTTGCCGCTATCCTCCGCAGTGGACGCCTGACGATGGGGCCTTACTTGGAGCGGTTCGAGCAGGAGTTCGCCGCGTGTGTGGGCGCGGAACACGCCGTAGGTATGAGCTCGGGGACCGCGCCGTTAGAGGTAGCCTTGCGCTATTGGGGAGTCGAAGGGCGGGAAGTGGTAGTGCCGACGAATACGTTCATTGCCTCGTCCAACGCTGCGCTGTTGGCCGGAGGACGGCCCGTCCTCTGCGACATTGACCCGCAGACCCTGTCGAGTGGCCTGCCGCAGATCGAGGCGCAGGTCGGGGAAAAGACGCGGGCCGTCGTTGTGGTCCACATCGCCGGTCTAATTGCGCCCGACATTGAGGCCATTCGCTCGTTTTGCCGCGCGCACGGACTGTTGCTGCTCGAAGACGCAGCCCACGCTCACGGTGCTAGTGCCGACGGCCAACCGGCCGGGAGTTTGGGCGATGCTGCGGGCTTTTCCTTTTTTCCGACCAAGCCGCTGACGACAGGTGAGGGGGGCATGTTGAGTACCAATGATCGCGATTTGGCCGACTTTGCGCGGAGCTTCCGCACGCATGGGGTCAGCGCAAAGGGCCGCTCGTTGGAGCGCTTGGGCAACAACTACCGCTTGCCCGAATTGAGTGCGGCCCTCGGCTTGCGGCAATTGGCGCGGCTGGCCGAGCACACAGCCGCGCGCAACCGCCTCGCCACCCGCTACCGAGACGCGCTCACGCGCTTGGGGTGCGGCGAGGTGCTCTTGCCGGAATTCGCGGGCCAATTACACGCATATTACAAGTTTCCCGTGCGCTTGCCCGCCGGGAAAAGACGCGAGTGGGTAGTCGCCCAGTTGCGCGAGCGCTGGGGGATTGAAGCGGGCAGCGTGTACTGGCCGCCGTGCCATCTGACGCCGTTTTACCAGCGGGAGTTAGGCTATGGCCTTGGGGATTTTCCCGTTGCCGAGGAAGTGCTAGCGCAGGTGGTGAGCCTGCCGATGTTTCCGGGCTTGAGAGACGAGGCCGTGGAAATGGTGTGCTGTGGCTTGGCGGAGGTATTGGCAGAGACAGAAGGAGATTGTCGTGACGGCAAATAACCGGGTCTTGGTACTCGCGCCGCACACGGACGACGGCGAGCTCGGCTGTGGAGGGACGATCAGCCGCATGGTAGAAGAGGGGCGCGAGGTGTACTACGCGGCCTTTTCCACGGCGGCCGAGTCAGTGCCGCCGCCCTTTCCGCCCGACATTCTGGAAAAGGAGGTGCGGGAGGGGACGAAGGTGCTGGGGATCCCTGCGGCGAACCTGCTGGTCTATAAGTACAAAGTGCGCCACCTGCCCCACATGCGCCAAGAAATCCTCGAAGAGTTGGTGAGGATGAAAAGAGAAATTGATCCAGGAACCGTGTTCTTGCCCAGCGCCCAAGACCTGCACCAAGATCACCAGACTGTTCACATTGAGGGCCTGCGCGCCTTTAAGACGGTCACCGTGCTCGGCTACGAGCTGCCGTGGAACAACTTAAGTTTTGACTACCGACATTTTTGCGTGCTCACTCGCGAGCACGTTCAGACCAAAATTGCCGCGCTGCGCTGCTACCAGTCCCAACAGCATCGTCCGTACACCCAAGAGGAGTTTATATGGAGCTGGGCGCGAACCCGGGGTGGGCAGATTATGGTGGAGTACGCCGAGGCATTTGATGTGCTCAGGTGGATAAGGTAATGAGCCGGGTGCTGGCGGCGCACCAGCCCAACTTCCTGCCTTGGCTGGGCTTGTTTCACAAGGTGGGGCAAGCCGACGTGTGGGTCTTGGCCGACGACGTGCAATACAGCCGTGGTAGTCTGACCAATCGCAACCGCATCCGCACGGCCGATGGCTGGCAATGGCTGACCGTGCCGGTGCTGACGCGGGGCCGAGGCCAGCAGCGAATATGCGATGTGCAGATCCCGCCCGACGGCGATTGGCGGCGCAAGCACTGCCAAGCCCTGCGCTGGCACTACGGGCACGCGCCTTTTTTTGATGAGTACGCTCCGGCGATAGAGGACTTATACGCGAGTGCGTGGACTCAGTTACTCGACTTAAACGTGGCTCTGATGCGTCACCTGTTGCAGCTCTTGGATTTGGAGGTCGAAGTCCGCTTCAGCTCGCAGATGGACCTGCGGGACGAGCGGACCTTGCGCTTGGTGGATATGACCAAGTCGTGCGGCTGCCAGGTGTACCTGTCGGGGGAAGGGGCCTCGAAGGCGTATGTGGATGTGGAGGCATTTGCCGCGGAAGGCGTTGAGTGCCGCTTTACTCGCTTTGAACACCCGGAGTACCCCCAGTGTCACGCGGGTTTTGTCGCCGAGATGTCGGTGTTGGATTTGCTGTTTAATTGCGGCCCGCAAAGTCGGGAGGTGCTTTTTGGCTGCGCCTGAGGTGTACCACCTGACGAATGTCCACAGCCCGTTTGACGCGCGGATTTTCTACAAGCAGGCGCAGACCTTGGCGCGGGTCGGATACGCGGTGACGGTGGTGGGGCCAGGGCCGGAGGAGTGGAATGGGGTGCGAGCAGGGGTGCGCGTGCAGACCGTGCCAGTGGCGCGAGGGGTAGGCCAGCGGATTTTGAATCTGTGGCGTTTGCTGCGCGTCGGGCTAGGTGCGAACGCCGCTTGTTTCCACTTCCACGACCCCGAGCTGTTGCCGGTGGGCGCGGTGCTCAAGCTCTGTGGCCGCCGGGTCATATACGACGTCCACGAGCACTTCCCACTGGTAGCCATGGTGCGGCCGTGGGTGCCCGAGCGGCTGCGGCGGCCTCTTGCGCGGTTAGTCGATTGGGGGGAACGCGTGCTCGCGCGCTACTTTGTCACGGCCGTGGTCGGAGTGGTTGAGGAGCAAGAAGATCGCTTTGCCAAGCGTCCCTTTGCGGTGGTGAAGAATTATCCGCGCTTGGAGTGGTATTCCCCCGGCTGCAGCGAGTTAGGTCCTTGCGCCTTGGTCCACATTGGCTCGCTATCCGAAGATCGGGGCGGACTGTTCCTGCTCGAAATCATGCGCGAACTGGCCAAGACCCACCCGCAGGTTCGCCTCTTGAGCGTCGGGACGTTTCACTCGCAGGAGCTGCGGGAGCGGTTTGAGGCCTTCCGACGGGAGTGGGGACTGGAAGAACAGATCCACTACAGTGAAAAGCGCGTGCCGTACGACGAATTAGGGGCGACGATTGCCGCGTGCCAGATCGGCTTGGTGCCGGGGCAGGTCTCGCCCAAGAATTTGGCCTCTTTCGTGCCGACCAAGCTTTTTGAGTACCTAGCCTGCGGTTTGCCCGTAGTCGCCAGTGATTTACCTTCTATTCGCAGATTTCTTGCGGTCGCGGATTGGGGGCTGCTCGCCGACCCGAGCGACCCGGTTGCCCATGCGCGTGCCATCGGGTATTTGCTCGACGATCCGGCGGCAGCGCAGGTCAAGGGGACGCAGGCACGGCGAGCGGCTGAAGAGCATTTTAACTGGGAGGCCGAGGGCGAGAAGCTGCTGGCACTTTACGAGCGGATTGTACCGCGGAAAGGGATCGAGAAATGCGTTGGTTAGCAATGGGCCTGTTGGCCCTGTGTTGGGCCGGCGATGGCTGGGCCGGAGCTTGGAGTCAGCCCA
>JAJEEZ010000325.1:0-9103 GCA_022820705.1 Candidatus Latescibacterota bacterium
ATCGAGATCCAGGTGGGCAGCATCAAAGAGCATTAAACTTCTTACGCCCAAAACGGAATTCCCACAAGCGCCCGATGCTAGCAGAGCATCGGGCGCTTTTTTTGCGTTTACCAGGACCTGTGGGCGACTCTTAGCGCAGCAGCAACATGCGCCGATGCACGGCCCACTCGCCCACGTCCAGCCGATAGATGTACACCCCGCTGGCCACTTCGCGGCCGTAGTCGTCGCGGCCGTCCCAACTCAGGTGGTGCTCGCCAGCCTGCTGCGCCTCAAGCTGCAACACGCGCACGAGTTGGCCCGCCAAGTTGTAGATGCTCAGGCGGGTTGGCTCGCCCGCTAGGCGGAACGGGATCAGGAAGGAGATTGTCGTGGAGGCGTTGAAGGGGTTGGGGGCGTTCTGCAGGAGCACCGGCCGGCTGCCTTGGGCGTTCGCGGGGATCTCGTAGGCCCGCTCTTCTACCACCACTAGCATGGCTTGGCCCAATCGGGCAAAGTGGGCCAGCTCGGCGGGCTGATAGGTGCGGCTTTCGTACAGTTCCTTGGGCATACCCGGCTGGTAAGCTAGGTCAATCCACACTTCGTCCTCAAGAAAAAAGTCGCGGCCCAACCAGTGGGTTGTTGGACGGGCGGCGTTGATGTCTGTAGAGAAGAACTCTTCGTCGTCCTCTTGATTGCCCTCGGCCGTAGTGTCAGAAAAATCGCCGAAATCGCCGAAGTTTAACGCCACCTCGTCCCCGCGCGGTTCGGGATTGACCTCGACGCCGTCGTCGGGTGCAAACAGCGAGGTGCGCCGCGTCACTAGCCGGTATTCTAAGCCCAGCGCAAGGATGTCGTCGAGCAGTTCCTGTTGTTCGCCAAAGCGGGCGATCTGCTCTTCGAGGGCTTGGATCTTCTGGTACGCCCACAGCCGGGGGATCAAGCTGCCCGAGACATCGGTTTGGGTGAACTCCAGCGGGAAGTCCACACTCACGTTCTCTTCCCCCACGTGGCCGATCAAGCTCAACGTGAAGGTCCCGCCGCCCCGGTAACGGCCCACTTGGAACAGTTCGCGGCCGGCGGCGAGGGCCTCCACTCCGCGCGGGTGGACGTCGTGGATTTCCACTTGATCGAAGCTCAGCTCGTCGAGTAGCAAGATGGGAAAGGTGAAGGACTCAAATAGGTCTTGGAGTGCCGCTTCGATATCGCCTTCTTCTGCGAGGAAGTACGCCTCGCCTCGGTGCTCTTCGGCCAAGCCGGTCAAAAATCCTTGGTCCACGTCCCGACCCACGCCGATGGTAAAAAGGCGTGCTTGGCCAGCGGACCACTCGCCGATCAGTTCGCTCAAAGGCTCTAGCTCGAGTTCGCCGAGGGTGGGTAGGCCGTCGGTGAGGAAGATGACGTGGTTGACCCGGTTGGCGGGAAAGGCCTGCTGCATGGCGCGGCCCAACCCCGCCTCAAAATTGCTCACGCCGAGCGCGTCTTGCTGGTTGATGAAGGCAGTGGCTGCCCTCTTGTTGGCTGGATCGGCGGGCACTGGGGCGGCGGCAAAGGAGTCGGCCCGGTGGGTGAAGACGACAATGTTGAACAGATCGGCTGCGTCCAGCGCGTCAATTGCTGCGGCGAGTGCGCCTTTGACGGCTTGGAGCTTGCCCTGCTGCATGCTCGACGAAATATCAATGACAAAGGTCAGGCTGCGCGGCAGGGGATCGCCTTGCGTCAATTCGGGCAGGGGCGGCAGCCACAGGGCGTAGTAGCCTAGGTCGTCGTTTACCTGCGGCGCAAAGCTGAGTACGCTTGGCTTGGGCCGGTCGTCGGTCTGGCGGATGGTCAGGGTGAAGTCCTCCCGGGGCCTTATCTGCTCGTCGCCGAAGAAGATATTGGCGTGGTGCGCGTCGGGTCGGTCTATCTCAGTGAGCCGCGGCAGTCCCGAGGTCGTTGCCTCAAAGGCGTGCTGGCTGCGCACCTGTGCCCGCAGCACGAATAGCTCCATTTGCAAGGGCTGGTCGGTCTCGGGGGCTAGCGGGAAGGAATAGTCGAGGCGGCCGCTGCGGGATTCGAGGAGTTGCATGCACTCGAATTCGACGCGGCGGCTGCCGTTGGCCGGAAAGGGGAAGATGCTCAGGCGAAATTGGTTAGGGGTCACCTGTTCGAGCAGGGCTGGGTCGATGCGCTGGCGCACGATATCGTCGTAAATTTGGCGCGCCTCTTCTTTTTCGAGGATCAGCCCTTGTACCCGCTTGTCGTCGATCCACAGGACTAGATCGGTGATGATTGCTCCTGCGGGCAGGGTGAATTCGTAGATGCCTTCGAGCGGCAGGGCAATAACGTGGGAAGACAAAACCTTGGGGGCTGGGCACGGACAGGCGACTACGCCGAAGGATGCGGCCTCATAGGTATCGAGAAAAGCGTTCAATCCGGCCAAATCCCCGCTCGACGGCCTCGGCGTGGCCTTCACTTCCACGGGGATGAGCCGACGACCGGGTATTGAGTCAGAACTTAGGCAGTATAGGGCTTTGTAGCTGGGGCTTATTCTATGCAAATCGACCATGCCCTGAACTATAATCAACCAGGATAAGGTCGTCAGTCCCAAATCGGCTAGGCCCGAGGAGTGGCGTTGCGCATGCGGATGAAGGAAAACCGCATGGTGGATTGCAACACTGCGTCGCGTAGAGGCCACAGGGAAGGGATGATACGAATCTCCACGTCGCGGGCGGCCAAGCAGGCGAGAATATCTTCGACGATTTCCACCGAACGGGGCGTCACCCCTTGGCGGGAGATATAGTATCCAGCGCCTTTATCTACCGGTTGGAAGGTTTCATTGGGCAGGGCATAGATGTAGAGGCATTCGGTGCGCAAAGCCTGTAACCAAGCTGTCTCAATGGCCACCACATGGCGGGCAGTTGTGATGCCTAAAAAGCGTTCGGCATCCTCGGCAGTAGTCTGAGGACCGGCGTAGAAGGTGACCCGAGGGCAGTCGCGCGGCACCAAGTAATTGTGTAGTAGGCGCTGACCCACGGCCCAGACCATGCGGCCAGTATGGGTGGTATTGCCCGGAGGCGGGGGACGCGGCTCAAAGCGGGTTATGCCGGGCCGGTCGCTGACGTGGAACAATTCTTCCATGGGACTTGGGGCCGAACAGATTCTTTGCCGCAAGACGGCGAAGGCAGCCCGTTGTCTGTGTCAAGAACTAGATTGCCGCTTCCGCAAACCCTCTTGCAGAAAGACCTCGCGGTTGGGAAAGTTGCCGGGCAGGGTAAAGCCGCCGTCAACGGCGATGAGCTGGCCGGTCATGTAGGGAATCTGAGTGAAGGCGTAGGCGGCGAAGGCGATGTCTTCGGGGCGGCCGATGCGGCGAATGGGTTGGGAACCGCCTGCGGCCATTAGACCGTATATCTCGGACACGGTGAATTCGCGGCCCGATTGCGGATCTTCCACGCCTGAGGGTCGGCTCGTCAGCGGCGTATCGACGACGCCGGGGCGCAGGGCGTTGACCGTGATGTTGTGCGGCCCGCCGTCGAAGGCCGCGCCGGCGACCACGTGATTGAGGCCGGCTTTGCTGACGCCGTAGGGAATGCGGGTGCTCTCGGGGGCGATGTCCGAAATGGAGGTAATCAAGAGGATGCTGCGGTGGAGGGGATCGGCTTCTTGCGCGGCTTGTTCGACCATGTGCTTGAGGGTGCGCTGGGCCAGCCGGTAGGCCCCCATGAGGTTGAGGCTGAGGACGCGGTCCATCTCCTTGTCGAGGTGTGCGACTGGGGTGTCGCTGAAGCGATGGCGGACGAGTTGGCCCTGTTCGTCAGCCACGTAGTTGGCCACGCCGCTGTTGCTGACTGCCACGTCGAGACGGCCGAAATGCGCGACGGTGCGGTCCACTAGGTCGAAAGGAGCCTCTGGCTGCGAGAGATCGGCACCGAGGACTAGGGCTTCGACACCGTGCTCAGCGCGAATGGCCTCGGCGATCTCGGCGGCGCGCTCCTCGCCGGCGTTGTAGTGGACCACCACGTCGTAGCCTTGAGCGGCGAATTGGCGGACGATGGCCGCGCCAATCCCGCTCGACGAGCCTGTGACCAAGCAAGCCGGGCGCGACAAAAGCCTAACCTCGCTGTGAAAGTACGGTCTCGACGATGCGCTCTTGGCTGGGGATGGTCGGCATCTCGAGAGTGGGGCTGAAGGGGATGGGCACGTCGGCCGCGCCGATACGCAAGACGGGGGCGTCGAGCCAATCGAATGCATCGGCGTTGAGGATGGAAGCGAGCTCGGCCGTGGTGCCGTAGCGCTCGACGCCTTCATCGATTACTACTGCATAGCCGGTTTTGCGCACCGAGGCGAGCAGGGTCTCCTTGTCCAGCGGCACGAGGGTGCGCGGATCGACGACCTCAGCTTCTAGGCCTTGGGCCGCGAGATCGTCCGCTGCGGCTAGGGCGAGGCCAACCATGCTGGAGGTGGCGACGAGGGTTAGGTCGGTGCCCTCGCGTTTGATCTCGGCTTCGCCAAAGGGAATGAGGAAATCGTCTTCTTCGGGCACGAGGCCGGAGTCGTTATACATCATTTTGTCTTCGAAGAACAGCACGGGGTTGTCGTCGCGGATCGCGGTCTTGAGCAGGCCCTTGGCGTCGCGTGGCGTCGCAGGGATGGCGACTTTGAGGCCGGGGATATGGGCGAAAAGCGCGTGCAAGCTCTGCGAGTGTTGCGCGGCTGAAGAGCGCCCGGCCCCCATCGACAGCCGGATCGTCAGCGGAACCTTGCACTGGCCGCCCGACATGTAGCGGATCTTGGCTGCCTGATTGACGATCTGGTCCATGGTCAACAGCGAAAAGTCGCCGAACATCAGCTCGCACAGCGGGCGCATGCCGGTCATGGCGGCACCGACGCCGAGCCCGATGTAGCCCGCTTCGGCAATGGGGGTGTCGATGACGCGTTCCGCGCCGAATTCCTCGAACAGGCCCTCGCAGCATTTGAAGATGCCGCCGGAGGCTCCCACGTCCTCACCCATGAGAAAGACGGTCTCGTCGCGGCGCATTTCCTCGGCCGTGGCTAGGCCGATTGCCTCTCTAAACAGCATGTCCCGATCAGGCATATATATCCTCAAAAGCTTGTTCTGGCGGGGGGAAGTCGGCTTCTTTGCCGAATTCGATGGCGTCGAGGACCTCGCGCTCCACTTGTTCGTACAGGGCGTCGAGTTCGGCCTGTTTGGCGACCCGTTTGGCGACCATGTACTGGCCCAACAGGCGAATGGGGTCCTTGTTCTCAGACCACCAGCCGACCTCATCGCGGGTGCGATAAGTCTGGGCGTCGCCGACGTGATGTCCGTGGTAGCGGTAGGTTTTGGCTTCGATTAGGCTCGGGCCGCCGCCCTTGCGCGCCTTGTTTACGGCCACAGTTACTTTTTCGTACATCTCCAGCACATCGGCACCGTCGGCAATGATCCCTTCGAGACCAAGCCCTTTGGCGCGGTCGGCGATGTCGGTGACGCCGGTGACGCTTTCGTAGGGGGTGTGCTCGCCGTACTGGTTGTTCTCGCAGATGTAGATGACCGGCAGGTTCCAGACGACGGCCATGTTGATTGTTTCGAGCATGATGCCTTGGTTGGCTGCGCCGTCGCCGAAGAAGCAGACGCCCACTTGATCAGAGCCGCGCAGCTTGGCCGACAGGCCGGCACCGGTGCAGATGCCGAAGCCGCCACCGACAATGCCGTTGGCGCCGAGGATGCCCAGCGACATATCGGCGATGTGCATGGACCCACCCTTGCCGCGACAATAGCCGGCTTCCTTGCCCATGATTTCGGCCATCATGCGGTCGAGTTGGCCGCCTTTGGCTAGACAGTGTCCGTGGCCGCGGTGCGTGCTAGTGATGTAGTCGTCGTCGCGCAGGGCGGCGCAAGTGCCGACGGCCACGCCTTCCTCGCCGATGTAGAGGTGGGCCAAGCCGGGCATCAGTCCGCGGGTATAGACGTCCCAGACGTGCTCTTCAAAGAGGCGGATCTCCGACATCTTGCGGTACATGAACCACAGTTTGTCGGGCGTGGCCCGGAGCTTGGTTTTCTTTGCTTTAGGTTTTTTGCGGGCAGTTGTCTTCGCCATGTATGCTATCTCCGGCAATGCTCGTTAGGGCAAAAAATAAGCGAGGTGGGTCCGATATCGTCAAGCGCGAAAAAGCCGGGAAACCCGTGGGGCATCCCGGCTTTTTCGCACTAAGGGCGGGAGTCCTAGCTCGTTTTTTCGAATTCGGCCGCGTGTTCCTGCTTCCACTCGTTCCATTCGTCGGCGTCGTCGCGCAGCTCAAAGTACTTGGTGTTGATCTCGACGAAGCGGTCTTGATCCTCGGGCATGTCCTCTTCGGCGAAGATCGCCTCGACCGGGCACTCTGGATCGCAGGCACCGCAATCGATGCACTCGTCCGGGTCGATGTAGAGCATGGGCTCGCCTTCGCCGTCGATCGGATGGATGCAATCGACCGGGCAGACCTCGACGCAGGCTTTGTCTTTGACGTCGATGCAGGTTTCAGTGATGTAGTAAGCCATGGGTTCCTCCCAATAGGTGATGCTATTGCTTCATTGCTTCTCTGATTATAGAGGCCACTTTGTCCCTGTCAAGCGGCGAGATTGCCCAGCAGGGTCGCTGTGTCGGAGTTGGTTTGACAGCGTATTCTCAGGTTGAGGCGCAGTTGGGGGGCATCGTCGCGCTCTACTGCGTACTCGGCACCGGCGAAGAGTTGGGTAAGTACCGGGTCGAGGGCGGCCCGCAGGGTGTTTTCGCCTGCTTCGTCGTTGGTTGCGTTGAGGCGGTCGTTGGCCACTATGAACACGTCGCCGCTGCGGAATTTGACTTTCCCCGCTAGGCTGGGCTCTTCTTCGAGTCGTCGGCAGGCGGTGAGCGCAGCTTTGAAGGCGTTGGCAAGCCGTTCGGTTAGGTCTCCGTCCGCGGGTTGTTTGCGCGAGTAGAGCAAACCCATTTCGGCGCTGTGGTTGTCGAGGCTGTAGTTGGCTTCGTGGCCGACGAGCAGGGTCAGCGGTCCTTCGTCTAGGTGGCTGTAGTCGGCCACGTCGATGAGGACTTCGTCTGGAGTAGTAGGGATCCAACTATTGAAGATGCGAAAAGCCTCTTGGGCCGATAGGGACTCGGGATCTTCGAGATAGAATTTGACGTTGATGCGCTGTAGGGATTCCATAGAGACTCAAGCGGTAGTGCCGGCAGGTACGGCGATTTTGTCGTAGCAGGTGTACGCACCTTCGATGAAGAGTTGCGCTTCCTCGATAAAGCGGTGGACTTGCACCTTGGTCAATTCGCTCGGCGGGTTTTGATGTGCGGCGAAGAGGTAGTTGGCAAATTTCGGCGAGAACAACTCGCTGTCGTAGAAGCGCGCGCGAAATTCGGCTACTACCACCTCGGGCGTTTCCGGTACGTCGTAGAATTGCTCTTTGACTAGGGCGCGGGCCGAGCGCAGCATGGCGTTCAACGCACACTGCCAAGCGGTTTCTAGCTGGCCCTAGTAAAAGGCGACTTGCGCTTCAAAAACTTCGCGCTCGGCCGCGGCGATTTCCATGGTCGTGATGGAAACGACCTCGCCGGCGCACTCGCCTTTGCCGAGATCATCCATGGTAAACTCGCGGGTGTCGCCCCAGTCTTGGTAATACCAACTGTTTTCCTCGTGGGACGGCACTTGGGTCAAGTCTTCGAGCATGGCCTTGACTTCGCGCTTGCCGATGCGGGAGATGAAGTCCTTGAAGGTCTCGTCATCGGCGCGCTCGGCGACAAAGTGCTGGGCCAAGCGGGTGACGACTTCGGGGATGTTCTTGGAGGGTACGGCACCCGTGGCTAAGCCAAAGGAACCGGCGTTTTCCCGCCACTGGCCGCCCAAGACGACCTGAAAGTGCGGCACGGTGATGCCGTTGATCTTGCGGCTGTTGCCGTAGAAGCCGATGTCGGCCGCGTGGTGTTGGCCGCAGGAGTTGAAGCAGCCGCTGATCTTGATCCGCAGGGCCTCGATGGCCTCGTTGAGCTGGCCGTTTTCCTCGCTGAGACGATTGCGCAACTCAGCGGCTAGGCCGCGCGAGGAGGCAATGCCGAGCTTGCAGGTGTCGGTGCCGGGGCAAGCCGTCACGTCGGCAATGGTTCCGGCACCGGACTCGGCGAGGCCGAGGGACACGAGCTCGTCGTAGAGGTGGGGCAGATCGGTTTCGCTGACCCAGCGCAGGACGAGGTTTTGCTCGACCGTGGTGCGGACGGTTTCGCGGACGTAGCGCCGGCTGATGTCAGCTAATGTGCGTAGCTGGCTAGAGGTTATATCGCCCAGCGGCAGAACCACGGTGGCGACTGCATAGCCTTCTTGGCGCTGCCGATAGACATTGGTGCGGTGCCATTCGGCGAAGCCTTCGCTCGCGGTTGCGCCGTTGAGAGCTTGACCCGGCTTGAGGGGCTGCTCGTCAGTGGCGTGCAGGTCGTCGAGAAACGCGGTCCAACTTTGGTCTTCGGGCAGGATGGCGCGTTCTTCCAACACCAAGCGGCGGAATTCCTCAATGCCGAGCTTGGCGACTAGGAACTTAATGCGGGCGCGATTGCGGTTTTTCTTTTCGCCGAGGCGGGCAAAGACCCGGGCGATGGCTTGGGCGAGGGGCAGCAATTCCTCGGCGGGTACGAATTCGTCGAAGAGCTGGGCTTGGTGTGGCACCGCGCCCAAGCCGCCGCCGACGTAGAGCTTAAAGCCGCGCTTTTCCTCGCCGTCGATGGTCTTGACCACGGCGATGCCGCCGAGGTCGTGCATGTTGGTCAGGCCGCAGGCTTCGTGTTGGCAGCCAGAGAAGGCGATTTTGAATTTGCGCCCGAAGTCTTGGCAGTCGGGATGTCCGAGCAGGAAGCGCATGAGGGCTTGGGCATAGGGCGTTACGTCAAAGGTTTCCGTGCGGCAGACGCCGGAGAGGGGGCAGGCGGTGACGTTGCGCACTGAGTTGCCGCAAGCCTCGCGGGTGGTGATGCCTACCGAGGCTAGGCGGCGCATCAAGTCGGGCGTGTCTTCGAGGTGGACGAAGTGGATTTGGAAGTCTTGGCGGGTGGTGACGTGCAGAATTTCCTCGGAGTACTCTTCGGCCACGTCGGCTAGCACTTCCATCTGTTCGGCCGTCAGCCCG
>JAJEEZ010000426.1:0-20832 GCA_022820705.1 Candidatus Latescibacterota bacterium
ATTCACCCTTCACGATCTCGACGGTCAGCCCGTATCGCTGAGCCAGTTCAAGGGGCAGGTGGTTTTGCTCGATTTCTGGGCGAGCTGGTGCGCGCCGTGTATCGGCGACCTGCCCGATCTCCGCAGAATCAAGCAAAAGGCGGCGGATCAACCCTTGGTTTTCCTCAATCTGTCGTTAGACACGGACGAAGCCGCTTGGCGAGAGGCCGTTGATAAACACGAGATTGAAGGCGTCCACGTGCGTGCGGACGGCTGGGGTGCGGACGTGGCCAAGTCCTATCAAGTGAACTCCTTGCCTTCGTATTACTTGGTGGACTCGCAAGGGCTGATCGTGGAGCGTCTTAGGATACTACGCAATACAGACGAGATTGTGGCGACGATCGAGAAGAGCTTGTGAGAAGCTGAGCAGGCGTCCCTTGTAAGTTCTGGCATATTCCTCGCGGCCTAGGCTCCCACATATCTTTTGCAATTAATGGGTCAGCATTAAAACGCTGGCCCATTTTTTTGCCTACTGGATAAAAAAGTACTTGCCTGAACATACAGGGTATTTTATTATATCACTGTATCGTTATACCGATACACCGACACTGTGAGAAATTCCTCGACGAGGAGGCACTGTGATACGCGATAGTCGGCGCACAATTATCCCGAGGCAGGGGCGGGACAGCTAAGGAGAGTCGCCATTGCGCATAGATCCATCTAGCGGGGTTCCCATCTACCTGCAGATCATTGAGCAGGTGAAGTACCAGATCGCCACCAAAGTGCTCAAGCCGCACGACGAATTGCCCTCGGTGCGGGCTCTGTCCGGGCAGTACTTGATCAATCCCAATACCGTAGTGCGGGCCTATTTGGAGTTAGAGCGCGACGGAGTGATCTACAAAAAGCGGGGCATGGGCACGTATGTGGCCGAAAAGGAGGTGAGCATGAGTCAGGAGGAAAAATTCGAGATTGTGCGGCAAATGTTCGACAAAGCTCTGGTCCAGGCGACTGAACTGGGGCTGAGTCCGGCGGAGATGCAGCAGCTCTTTCAGAAGCGTCTAGACCAGTTTGGCAAAGGGGAAAGCGAATCGACATGACTGATACAGCAATCGCCGTTGAGGGTTTGACTCACCGCTTTGGCCAGCGCACGGCTGTGGACGATTTCCAGATAGAGGTACACGCTGGCGCGGTTTGCGGCTTTTTGGGGCGCAACGGAGCCGGCAAGACCACGACCATCAAAATACTGATGAACTTGCTTACACCTACGGCCGGGCAGGTGGAAGTGCTAGGGCTAGATCCGGGACGAGACGCGCTGGCGTTGTGGCGGCAGGTGGGGTACGTAGCGGAGAATCCGATTCTGTACGGGTGGATGAAGGTGCGGGAGTTAGTCTGGTTCACTGGCCAGTTCTACGAGACTTGGAATCAAAGCAAAGTCGAGGGCTTCATCGACCGTTTTGGCTTGGACCCGGAACAGAAGGTCAAGCACCTCTCTCGCGGCATGAACGCCCAACTGGCCTTGGCTTTGGCCTTGGGGCACGAGCCGCGGCTGCTGATCCTCGATGAGCCAGCCTCGGGGCTGGACGTGGTGGTGCGGCGCGACTTTCTCGAAAGCATTATCGGGCTGATCCAAGAGGAGGGGCGCACAGTTTTTCTGTCGTCGCATCTGGTGCACGAGGTGGAGCGGGTGGCCGATCGGGTGGCCATTATCGAGGCTGGTCGGCTACAAGTGGAAGGGACGGTGGATGAGGTGAAACAGTCGGCTAAGCGGGTGGTGGTGCGCTTGGCGGAAGATGCGGATGAATTGACGGGTATCTCCGGCTTGCGGGAGGTGCGGGGCGAGGGGGCGCAGCGGCTGTTGACGGTGGTGGGGTACGGCGCAGAACAAGCCGCCCAGATAGAAGCGCAGGGCGGCCAGATCGCGGACGTGATGGATCTGAGCCTGGAGGATGCTTTCGTCGCCCACGTCCACGACGCGGAAGGAGGCCAATCGTGAATCCTTCGGCTGAGCTCAGGTCGAAGCCGCTACGGGCGTTGATCTGGAAAGAAGGGCGCGAGGCGAGCTACAAAATCGCCATTGGTGTCTGTTTGGGGCTGTTCGTAGGGCTGATCCCTAAAGACGACTTGGATGATTCTGCCCTTCTGGTAGGCCTGTTCGGCGCTGTGCTGATGGGCATGGATGCGGTGGCTGGTGAGCGGAGCCGGGGGACGTTGCCCTTCCTGTTTATTCGACCGCTGGACCGAGGCTGGTTACTGGGGGTGAAGTTTGTGGTGGGGGCCGTTGGGCTGCTGGCCGTACTCGCCGCGTACTGGGCAGGAGTGTACCACGGGCTGTCGGAATGGGGCAATCCCCAACTCCTGTGGGGCTTGCTCTGGGAGCCGGCCACCTCTTTCTCCCTGTATGAGGAGGTGATTTTGGCGGATGTTGGGTACGGCCGCATCCTGCTGCTGTGGTTCTTCCTTTTTTTGAACCTGTACACGGCAGTATTCCTAACCTCGATGATTGCCGACCGTACTCTCAAAGCAGCGGTGGGCGGTGTGATAGTTGCTTGGGTCGCGTTCTCCTTCTTGGGATTTACAATGTTCGTACTTCCTGAAGATGTAGTCTGGTTTTATATGTCGGAAGTCTTCATGCCTGGGATAGACCGGAACGTCGCGATACTGCGGCAGGCCTTCGACCCCATGCTGATACTGGTTAAAATCGCGACAGCCGCCCTATTGGCAGCCGGCGCGATCCTGTGGGCGCGGCGGGGGTTGAAAGTGCAGGGGAGCAGGTGGTTTCAGTGGGTCGTGGGTGCGCTCGTTCTGGCTTACGGAGTAATCATTGGGTCAGCCGTGTTCTCCCGTCATTCGCAAGAATCGGTCGAGCCGGTGGGTCGCCTACCCTATGAGGTGCCCGTCGTAGATCTGGCGCTGAAAGACAGATCCGCGGTGGTGCTGCTGGAGCGGGGGGTGAGTGTAGTGGATGTGGCGGATTGGCGGGCACCGAGAGAAAGTGGTCGGGCGGAGATAGAGGGCTGGCGGCTCTGGCGGCTGGCTCTGTCCGGCTCGACTGCCTATGTCTGGGGATCGGCCGAGGCGCAAGACAGTGTGGGGGTGGCTGTATTCGATCTCAGTCGGCCAGATCATCCCGAACTGCGAGCACAGCGCTTACTCTATCCCATTGAGGCGGGTTCCACCCGCTGGCTGGAGCACACTCCTAGGCTGGTAGGGTGGGCCGCATGGGATGGATATCTGTACGCCGGTCTGCTTGGGAACGAATCGCTCGAACTGCACAGTTTTGACGTGCGGGAAGGCGATCTACCCCAACCAGTCCACGTGCTGCCGGTCGCAGAGCGGGCTAAACACGTGTGGAACAACAACTGGGAGATGCGCTTGGACGGCCCGCATGCCTTTCTGACTTTGGGCCACGATTTCGTCGTCCTCGATCTAACCGATCCTCGTCGTCCCGAAGAGCTGAGCCGGACGCCCCTGCGCCGCTTTGGGCCCTCTAGGCGGTATGAGGAATCCGTTGAAAAACTCCATCGCCAGCTAGCTCCCGGAGTGCTACCAGACTCTGTCGCGCTCCAACTGAGGCTGAAAGGGGCCTACCGGGGACTGCAGGAACTGGAGATGCGCCAGTATGGAACCTACGGCGAGTATTCCTATCGGATTGCTGTGCCGCCGGGTCTGGGCCCCATCTCGCTGAGCGGTGACAAAGCGTATGTCCAGCGGCACTGGCCCCAAGAACTGGCTGTGCTGGACATAGGCGATCTACGGAGGCCGGTGGAGGTCGATTATGTTGCTAGGGAATATTTCTCTGGTGGATTGATCTTCCACGGCGGTATTGCCTACGCCCGGAAATGGTCCAAGATCGAGGCCCATTCCGTATTCGATTACGGTCTCTTAGCCCAGCGGGCGGAACTAGATTTTATAGAGAAGAAAGGGAATTCGCGCATTTACGACCCCTACGACCCTACCCCCTATTTAGCCTCCCAATCCAATAACCTCGTCTTGGCGGACGATCATGTCTGCGCGGTTATGAGAAACAACCTCGTCGTCTTTGAAGCCCTGCAGGACGACTGGTTTGGAGAATAAAATGAAGCTCATCGGAGACCTTGCCGCTGACTCTTACAGGGCTTTAGAAACACTTCTAACTCTGGAGGATGCTTTCGTCGCCCACGTCCACGATACGGAAGGAAGAGAATTGTGAATCCTTCGGCTGAGCTCAGGTCGAAGCCGCTACGGGCGTTGATCTGGAAAGAAGGGCGCGAGGCGAGCTACAAGATTGCCGTCGGTGCCTGTCTGGGGCTATTAGTCGGGCTGCTGGTCCACTCCTCTCTTGAACTGGTAGCCTATCTCGTAGGCCTGTTCGTCGCTGTGCTGATGGGCATGGACGCGGTGGCTGGTGAGCGGAGCCGGGGGACGTTGCCCTTCCTGTTTATCCGACCGTTGGATCGAAGCTGGTTACTGGGGGTGAAGTTTGTGGTGGGGGCCGTCGGGCTGCTGGTTGTGCTAGCGGCATACTGGGCAGGAGTGTATCTCGGGATGCCGGAATGGGGTAATCCCCACTTTCTATGGGGTCTTTTCTGGGAGCCGGGTACCTCCTTCCCGCCCTTGTATCTGGAGGCGATCTTGGCGGATGTCGGGTACGTCCGCATGGTCCTGCTGTGGTTTTTTCTCTTCCTGATCCTGTACACTGCGGTGTTCCTCGCCTCAGCTTTTTCCGACCGTTCCGCCCAAGCAGTGATAATCGGCCTGATGACGGTTTGGGTTGGGCTAGTATGCTTGATAAGCGTCGTCTCCCTGTCTTCCGAGGCAGTCTGGTATTATATCGCGCTGATCTTCCACACGGTGTTGGAGCGCGACGCCAAGATTCTACGTCAGGCGTTCGAGCCATCGCTGCTGCTGGCTAGAGTTGCGGGAGCTGTCTTGTTAGCAGGCGGGGTGTTGCTGTGGGCCTGTCGGGCGTTTAGAGCGCAGGCGAGCAGACGTTTCCAGTGGACTGTGGGCGCAATCGCCCTGATCTCTGGGAGCATCGTGATGTGGTTGGATGCCACGCAGTCTCATCGTGTACAAAAACCGACCGAGCTGGTGGGTCGCCTCAGCTACCGCTATCCGGAGCCCGTCGTAGATCTGGCGCTGCAAGATCGGTTGGCGGTGGTGCTGCTGGAGCAGGGAGTGAGCGTGGTGGATGTGGCGGACTGGCGGGCACCGAGGGAAAGCGGACGGGCGAAAATAAAGGGCTGGCAGCTCTGGCGGCTGGCCCTGTCCGGCTCGACTGCTTATGTCTGGGGATCGTCCGTGGCGCAAGACAGTGTGGGGGTGGCCGTATTCGATCTCAGCCAACCCGAGCGCCCCCAACTGCGGGCACGGCGATTTCTCTATCCCATTGGGGAGAGGGACTTCTTCTCGCTGAAGCAGACTCCTAGGCTGGTGGGGTGGGCCGCATGGGACGGACATCTGTATGCCGGTCTGCTTGGGAGCGAATCGCTCGAACTGCACAGTTTCGACGTGCGGGAAGGCGGTCTGCCCCAACCAGTCCACGTGCTGCCGCTCGCAGAGCGGGTTAAACACGTCTTCAACAACAACTGGGAGATGCGCTTGGCCGGCCCACACGCCTTCCTGACCTTGGGCCACGACTTCGTCGTCCTCGATCTAACCGATCCTCGTCGGCCTGCAGAGCTGAGCCGGACGCCCTTGCGTCGTTTTGGCCCCTCCAAGCAGTATGAGGAATCCATCGAAAAAATCCATCAGCAACTCTCTGTCTCGTTCCAAATAGGGCTGAAAGAGGCTAGCTGGGGGCTGGAGGCACTGGAGATGCGCCAGCATGGACCCGATGGCGAGCACTTCTACCGGATCGCTGTGCCGCCGGGCTTGGGTCCCGTTTCGCTGAGCGGTGACAAGGCATATATCCAGCGGTACTGGCCCCAAGAGCTAGCCGTGCTGGACATAAGCGATCTACGGAGGCCGGTGGAGGTCGATTATGTGCCCAATGAGTATTTCTCTAGTGGACTGACCATGGACGGGGATTTTGCCTACTACGCTCTGAGATGGCACGGGATCAGAGCCTATACGGTGGCCGGATACGGTGACTTATTGCAGCGGGAAACGCTAGGCTTTGCTGAGCGGGAGATGCTGGGCTTTGCTGAGGAGAGAGGGGGGACGCGCCTTTCCGATCGCTTCACCCCGACCCCCTACGTGGTCCCCATTATAGCGGACGATCATATCTGCGCGATTCTGAAAAATAACTTCGTCGTCTTTGAGGCTCTACAGGACGACTGAGGGACATTTCCGACGCTCGTTTGGAAGATAAGATAAAACTCGTCGGAGACCTTGCCGCTGACTCCCCGCGTGTTGCAGGGCCAGATCGGCGTGATTAGCTTGCAGATGTAGTGCATCCCAAGGAGAAAAGGCCATGAAAGCGCTCATTGCGCTTGTCGCGTTAGTATTTATGGGGGCGTCTTGTTCCGGTCCGACCACGAGTACGGATATGGTATTCGACGCTCCCGCCGAAGGGCCGGCGACTTTTGCGCAGGTGCAAGAGACGGTATTCGATGTTTCCTGCGCTTTGAGCGGCTGCCACAGTGACAGCGCGTGGCCCAACCTGTCTGCGGGCCAAGCATACGACAACATCGTCAATGTGGAGAGCAGCCGTGGCATAGCGCTGGTCGAGCCGGGCGATCCAGACAACAGCTACCTGTATCACAAACTTTTGGCAGACGCCGATATTGATGGATCCCGCATGCCCCCTGGCGGGCCGTATCTGACACCGGACGCGCTCGAAACGGTGCGCGCTTGGATAGAAGATGGGGCGGCCAACGACTAATTCGCCTCTAAACTGTCGGGTAACGTGTATGCGCTGGCTCATCCCGTTCCTGATCTGCTCGCCCTTGGCCGTCCACGGCGGCGAATGGCAAGTCGATGAAAAGGCCGAGGGCAACCAAGTCGAGTTCACTTCCAAAGTGGTGGCTCTCACTTTTACCGGCACGACCGATAAAATCGACGGCTTTATCTATTGGGAAGGCGACTCGCTTTTTGCGGCCAAGGACCAACTGCATTTTGAAGTGGACTTAGCTAGCTTTGATACGGGCATTGGCAAGCGGGATCGCGATATGCGCCAAGTGTTGGACACGGACCAGTGGCCCAAGGCCGTGTACAAAGGGGAGATCGCCGAACACACCGCGGTCGATTCTACCGTGGTCGCCTATCGCGTCAAAACCAAGGGCATCTTGTCTCTACACGGGGTGGATCGCGCCGTAGAAGTGCCCGGTACCGTAGTAGTGGAAGAGGGGCGCTCCAAGGTCGAGGCGGCTTTCACCATCAAGCTGGCCGACTACAACATCGAGGCACCCTCCTTGGCGGCCTTTGTCAAGGTGAGTCAGGAAATTGCCATTGAGGTCTCGTTTTACGTAAAGCACGTACAATAGGGCAGGAGGGATTGACCGTGAACATTCGCGTCTTGTGGTTGGGAGCGCTGTTGCCGGCGTTGGCCGGTGCTCAGCCGTCGTGGCAGGCGACCGTGCCGACCGAGATTAGGCTGGAGCTGTTCAGCGCGATTAGGACGGCCAATTACCCCACCGCGGAAACGCTGTCCCAAGGCGATTTCCACTACGAGATTTCGCATCGCTTTCTTCCGGCCATTGACGAGGGATACAAGGCCAATTTCGGTTTTGATGGGCCGGCCAATATCCGCACCTCGCTTAGTTACGGCCTCAGCGACCGGCTGATGGCGACCTTGGGGCGGAGTAATATGCTGGACAATTTGGATCTGCAGTTGCAGTACCATTGGCTGCAATTTCCCCACGAGCGCTTGCCAGCGGTCTTGGCCCTAAATGTCGGCGTGGCTTGGAATACGGAAATGCCGGCTATTGTCGATCGCAATGCGGCTGCGGCTGACAATTTTCAGTACTATGGACAGTTGATTTTCAATGCGCTGCTGGATGAAAAGCTGGGTATAGGATTGGTGCCTTCCTATCTGTACAACAGCGCCGTTTTCAGCGTCGAGACGCAATACACCTTTACGCTGGGAACGTACGTCCAGTATTACTTTGACGATACGTGGGGCGTGTGGTTGGAGTACAGTCCGACCCTGACCGGCTATCAAGGCATTTTATTGCCGGGCGAAACGGGCCGCTCGCACAATTCGCTGGCTTGGGGCCTGTCCATAGATACGGGAGGGCATACCTTCTACATCTTCGCCACCAACAATACGCGCCTTAGTCCAGCCCAGTACTTGGTGGGGGCACCCGACGACGCGGCCCCTGACAACTGGCGCATGGGCTTTGGGATTACGCGCTTTTTGTAAGGCCCTGAGCATCGTGCTCGACGCCCGCTTCATCCGCCCCCGCTATAACGGTCACTGTTTTGCCGACCATGGCCTGGCCCGAGGCGACCGAATCCCAGACGAGGTAGAAATTCCGCTGCTGCTGTTCTATTTTTGAACCTTGGCCTGAAAAACCATGGACCCGACTGCCCCGTGAATTTCATCCGCCAGTTCTATCGCCTCGTCCGTCCCCAACGCACCCTCCTAGCCTTGACCATTGGCTGCGGATTCCTCTTTGTCGCCGCGAACCTGCTGCCGCCCTTGGTCATCCGCCGTCTCATCCAATGGCTCACCGAAGGGGGCGGCTCCTCGGCTGGTCTGCTGAAACTATCCCTCTTGCTGTTGGGTTCCTACCTGATCCGAGGCTTGGTGCGCTATGGGTACGGCCTGTACTCGCACATGGCCGCCTATCAAGTCATGCACCGGCTCATGATTCGGGTGTACCGCCATTTGCAACGGATGCCACACCGCTTTTTCCACCAGCGCCTCACCGGCGAACTCATGTCTCGATCCATCAACGACGTGGAGACTGTGGAGGATTTTATCTCCCACGGCATTCCCGAGACCTTCATCGCTTTGGTCATTCCCGGTGCCATGTTGACCGTGCTGTTCGTCCTCGACGCTCGCCTCGCCCTCATCGCGCTGTTGCCCATCCCGCTGACTGCCTTCCTCGTCTTCCGCTACGTCTCGCGGGTGCGGAGCATGTGGGCTGGAGTGCGGGGCGGCTTGGGCGAGCTGGTGGCCCAAGTGCAGGACTACCTGTCCGGCGTCTCCGTCATTAAATCGTTCGTCCAAGAAGAGCGCTGCGCCCGCAGCATCGAGGCCCGCAGCCAGACCTTCCGCGACCGCATGATCGACGCCAACAAAATCTCGATTATTCCCTCCGGCCTAATCGAAGGAGCCGGTGGGGTAGGGGTGGTGCTGGTGATCTGGGCGGGGGGCACTGATGCGCTGCAAGGCGGCATTTCCGTGGCCGATCTGTTTGTCTTCGTCGCCTATATGGCGCATATCTACGAACCTTTCCTGCGCTTGGCCTCCATCAACGACGTGCTGCAGAAAGCGGCCTCTAGTACCGAGCGGATTTTCGCCTTGCTGGCGCTAAAGCCCACTATAGTTGACGCGCCCAACGCAGTGGCTCCAGACCATCTGGACTGGTCTGTGCGCTTCGACCGTCTCACTTTTGGCTACGAGCCGGGCCAGCCAGTGTTGCACGATATTGATTTCCAGGTAGAAGCCGGACAGGTGGTGGCCTTGGTCGGCCCCACGGGTGCTGGCAAGAGCACCATTGCCGCCCTAGTGCCGCGCTACTACGACCCGCAGAAGGGCCAAGTCCAATTGGGAGGACGCGATGTGCGGACCCTGCCCTTGGATTATCTGCGCGGCCACATCGCCTCCGTTCCCCAAGATGTCTTTCTCTTCCACGGCACCGTGCGCGACAACATCCTCTTTGGCCGCACCGAAGCCAGCGATGCCGACATGGAGGAAGCGGCCCGAGCGGCCAATGCCGAGGAATTTATCTGCGATCTGCCCGAAGGCTATAACACCTTGATTGGCGAGCGCGGCGTGCGCCTGTCGGGTGGGCAAAAGCAGCGTCTGTCCATTGCCCGCGCCTTGCTCAAAAATGCCCCGGTGCTGCTCCTCGACGAAGCCACTTCCTCAGTGGACACGGCGACGGAGGTCCTTATCCAAGAAGCTATCCAGCGGCTCATATACAACCGCACGACCTTGGTCATTGCCCACCGCCTGTCCACGGTTCGCCGGGCCGATCTGATCTTGGTGCTGGACCAAGGCCGCATTGTCGAGCGCGGCACTCACCAAGACCTACTGGCCCGAGACGGTTGCTACGCCCGCATGGTCCAAGCCCAGGAGCTAGCCGACGCGCTGGTTTAAAATTGGCTGTTCAAACTTCACTCGACGGATCTAGAGAAGGCTAGGTGGTTCTACTGCGATGTTTTAGGCGGTGGTTGCTTGCGATTTCGACTAGAACGCTAGCTAGAGTCTGCTTCACCACGATGGTCGCGATGCCTAAAACAGAGCCAAAAAATCGCCGCGCCAGAGGCAGATAAGCAACCTGCCGTAAGAAATAGGGCGCGATATCCCACCGCTTCAATCATATATCCCCCACCTAGAGATACGCCGGCGTAACCAAAGCCGGTCATTGTGGCTGCCGCTCCGGCCATCGCTGTCCGCCAACGCAGTGGCATCATTTCCTGTTGGAAAACGGTGAAGGTCGGTCGGCGGATCCCCGCCAGACACATCGTGCCCATAAGGCATAAACCGGCGATGGTCCAATGGGGAATTAAAGCGAGGGGGACCAATATCAGAGCCGAGCACAAAACCGCTCCATTGAACGTGCGAATACTACCAAAACGTCGCACTAGAAAGGGCATCATGAGGGCGGCGGGAGTGGCGAGTAATTGTCCTGAGGCAGCCAGTGTGCCAATTAGGGCGGTACTCGCATTTAATGCGTCATCTAGATAGACATTTAAGAACGTGCGGACTGCCCCTTCACTGGCGGTAAAAAGAAAAGCAATAAAAGAGAGTACTAGGATGAGTCTCAGCGGTAAGGGAGTGGCATCCGTTGGAGCGTCCTCTTGGTGTTCGTTGCGGGTTTCTTGACTCGTCGCCACAAGGGCAAATACGCCTGGGGTCAGTAGCAGGGAGGCGCTGAGCAATGTATGCCGATAGGGGGTGGGATGGTCGAGGGAAAGTTGTAAGAGGCTGGCAAAGCCGCCCGGCAGGAAACCCCCGACCAAACTGCCCGCGAAACCCGCAAGGGGAAAGAGCGCGGCTTGGAGCGAGAATACGTGGTGGCGCTGGGCGGCGCTGGAGATCCTCATCAAGTAGGGGTAGCCGTTGACGATGTACAGCGAGATGCCGAGTAAGCCGAGGGAGTTCATACTGAGAATGAAACTTTGCTGGTGAATAGTAGGGACGAACTCAGCTTGGGAAAGCAGCGCATGGCCGACGACGGCCAAGCTAAGGCCGAGGATCATGGTGCGGCGATTGCCCCAACGGCTGCCGAGAAAACTGCTCGGTAGGCTGGAGAGGGCAAAGGCCAGGCCACCAACGGCGTTGACCTGGCCGACGAATGCAGGCCCGTAGCCCAGCCGCAGCAGATATAAATTGAACAATAGCGAGTAAATGCCGCTGAATAGACAAAATCCAACTAGCCCAGAAGCAAACAGATACAGGCGGATGTCGCGATTGAAATGGCGAATTGTGCGCAGGTATTGGTCTGGCATACTACGGGCTTATAAATCAGGGGCGAAAAAGTAAGGGCAGTTCAATAGGCGACGGCGACGGTGCGCAGAGTGGTGTCTCCGCCCGCGTCGGCACCTAGGTCTATGCGATAGAGATAGGCTCCTGGCCGCACGAGGTCCCCAGCCGCATCGCGACCGGTCCAGCTAAAGACATAGGCTGCGCCTTGTACAGTCGGCGGCGGGAGTTCTGATACTGGGCGTCCGGCTAGATCGTATATAAACACCCGGGGCGTCTGCTTTGTCACCTTGAAGGCGACAAAGCGGATCTGGACTTCGTCGTTGGCACCGTCGCCGTTGGGAGTTAGCACGGGGGAGGAAAGCGAGAGCTCGTCGATGAGCTGGGTGGCGTCTGCTAGGGCGGGTAACATGACTATATTGGCGCGGCGCGTTTCCGCCTCGACCGATTGCCACAGATCTGGATGGACGCTTGAACCTAGGTCGAGACCGAAGAGCGTGGCGTTTTGCACCACGCGAGTGGTGAAACTGATCTGGACTGAGTCGGATGTAACGGAGAAAGGCAAGCCGATGTGTAGGGAGTCGGTGCGGATGTCAACAAGGGATGGCTCGACAGTCACGCCACCTATTTGCACATCGATGTCTGATGCTACAGTAGGCAGATCAAAGCGCATCAGGTCGAATCCCAAGTCCTCGGGGTTGCTTGCGGGCAAGACCGAATAGGTGAAGCGAGTGTCCTCGTTGGGCTGGGCGTTTCTGGGTTCGATGCGGCCTCGTACGCCCCACAGGAGCGCGTCCTCATACTCAATGGATAGTGCGGAGACCTCGGGCGCTACTTGCGGATCGTCTGTCGAGAGGATCATCTCTAGCTGCACAAAACGGCGCGGGCTCTGCGATTTGAAGGCTTCGCCGGAAAAGGTGTACTCCTCGCTCCACTCGTCCCAGTCCTCGCTTACTACAACGGTTGTATCGACCGGCCCTCTGAGTACTTTCGGTGAACTGAGCCATTTTTCTTCTGTAACAACCTCACCGATCTTATTGTGAAAAGTATAGACAGCGCCTTGGGTATTGCCCGAGCGCGAACGCAGTTCGATGCGAGTTTCGGGGGGAAGATCAGCATCCCATGAAAGGTTGCTGATGACTTTCGGGCGTCCATCGCCGGCGGCTTCTCCAAGGTTGATAAAGGGGGAGCGCAAAACGACTTGGGCGGGATGGCCTGGAGAAAATAGCATCATCTCAGACCAGCGCGAGGCCCAACCTTGGGTCGTTTGGGGGTGCCAGAACAGATAGCGGATCTGGCGCGGCGCGAAGGCGTAGCGCAGGTAGCGAATACCACGACCACCGTAGTCTTGACCGATGGCGAGGTCGGGCTGGTCGATGAGGGTGGCGAAGTCGAAGGCCGCGGGCGTGGGCAGCTCGGAGTTGGTCAGGCGCGCGCCGTCCGAGTGCAGGAACTTGAATCCCCGGGGCGGGCCAGCTAGGCTTCCGACAGTACCCTCGCGGGGGCTGAGCGTGTAGATGAAGAGGCCGTCGAGCCAGAACGTGGCACCGAGGTCAATGTAAAACCAAGTGCCCTGTTCTTGCCAGGAGCGGACCCGGCCCTCATAGGCGACAGGAATGATGGCGTTGCCGGTATTCATGTCGGCGTCGAGGATGCCTTCGTTGCCGCGGGCAGTGAGTCCGTCGAGGACGGTGCCACGGTTGAGCGTGCCAAGGCTGACATTGTCGCCGACAGCGACGACTTCGATCTCGGCCAGCGCGCCCTCGGGATCGAAGTCCTCGACAGTGAAGTTGACGTACTGGACGAGGCGAAAATTGGCTATGTCAGCGGGCTCGATGTCGAGGTTGCGATCGACGACCTGCGCGGTATCTAGGAGGTCGAAGGATAGGGGGATCGCGATGGAAGTAGCCTCGTTGGGACGAGTGGTAAAATAGACCGGCCGGTAGATGAAGACGTCGTTGAGCGGGTCGGAAGTGATGCCGGTGGCGGTGAAGACGGAGAACTGGCGAAAGGGGCGAGCGCCCTCCTGGTTGGGGAAGGTGAGGCGGATCTCCTTGGCCAGCACTGCGCGGCCTAGATCGACCTGCACGAACCAGTCGTCAAGGGCGTCGTTGGGTGCCGCTTGCCAGAAGGTGGCTGGGTCGCCGTCGATGGTGCGCTCGGCAGCGTCGGGATTGCTACCGGCCTTCCAGATGCCGCCCGCTACCGCCTCGCCCCGCGACCGGGTGCCGTGGGCAAAGAGCGGGGCGTTGGCCACGGCGTTGATGTCCTTGCGGTATTTGACCAGTTGCAGTTGGCCCGCGTCGCCGAACTCGACCAGCCCATAGGGCATGTCCCACGTCGACCACGCTTCGACATCGGCGAAGCGGAGCGCATCGGCACCGAGGGCCGTCGCAGAGCAGAGGAGCAAAATTAGCAGGGGTCGCATGGTGCGCTTCACGTTAATAGGCTATGCCCAGCGGCAGCAATTGCCTGGCTTGGGCGAATTCGGTTTGCAGTGCGACGGAGAGCAGGTAGAGGCCCGGCGGCAGCAGGCGGCCTGCTTCGTCGCGGCCGTCCCAGGCGAGTTGCTGGGGGCCGGCACCTTGGAACCCTTTGTCGAGACGGGCGACGCCGCGGCCGTCGAGGGCGTAAACTTCCAGCGCCACGGGCACGGGGTCGGGGAGGCGGAACAGGGCATAACTGATATCGAGCCTGTCGTGGACTCCATCCCCGTTGGGGGTCAGCACCGGCGTGGAGAGGGCCAGCGCTTGGATGAGATCGGGCGACTCGCCTGCCGCGCCCAAGACTCGCAGGCTGCTGGTCGAAATGGCCGCGCTGGCGTCGCCGGGTGCGATGGGTTGCGGCAGGCTCTCGCTGCCGGTGTCGAGAAGCTCGCCCGTAAAGGTATGGGACAGTTCGAACACTTTGCTGGCGAAGACGACGCGGATGGGCGCGTTGTTGGCGCGGGTTATTTTTTCGTTTAGGTGAATGGTCAAGCCGTCTTCCTCCTCCAGCACCAAGGCGGGAACGACGGCTGAGAGCGGGGTGCCCATTTCCAAGCCGCGGAAGGTGGGGCGACTGCCGGTGTTGATGTGCAACGCGTCGAACCCGGCCCCGTCCGTAAATTCGGCTCTGACTTGGTAGGCGAATTCGGTCCATTGGCCCAATTCCACCTCGACGATGCCCCGGACGGGTTGCAGATCGTCCAGTCGGGCCACCTCGGCGACGACCTCTTCGGCTAGGAGCGGCGCGATCTCGATCCACAGCGAATCGAGGCGGATCCACGCGTCGAAGTCCCGGCTTTCCAGCGAGAGATTGAGCTGCAGGTGCGAGCCGCTTCTGAGTCTGAGGTGCTCCCCGGATTTGGTAGCGGGCACCGACCAGAAGGACCAGTTGTCGCTGTCGTAACCTATCGGGGCGCGCAACCCAGGTTGAGGGTCGCGAGTAAACTGCGGCGTGAGTGATTCGTAATGCTCGCGCGAAACTTCCTTTTCGCGTCCGAGGTCCGTGAACTCGTTGTACGTTGCGGGATCGTCGTCGCGTCCGATGCGAACTTCGGCCTTGAGCCAGACTTGGGCGTCGGGCGCTTCGACGACTGCGCCGTTTTCCAGTCGCAGCGGCGTTGCCGACCAATGCAGGCGGCCAAAGTTGACGGCTTGGCCGAGATCGACGATCCGGCTGAGGTAAACGGCGCGTTGCGGCACGCCCTCGGCGAATATCTCGAAGCCGCCGATGGAACCCTTGAGCGCATGGGCCTGGACGCCCGCGCCGCCACAGGTCGGGCAGATGTCAACCGCCTCTTCGTCGAGGACCGACAGTTGCCGCCGCCAGCGGAAGTAGCGCACGTACTGGCGAGGGAAATCGACGTGGACGGTGGGATCGAGGTTTTCGGCCACGCTGGCCACCACTTGTTGGAAGGGTGCATAGCCGGCGGATCGCCAAGATTCAGGGCAGTTTTCCAGTAGCCAGACCCCTATGTTACTGGTGCAGAAATCCTCACCGCCGGCTTTGCTGGCGGGGCCGGTTACGACGGGCTCCGACTCGTCGCCGATGGAAACATCGAAAGCCGGCGTGGCATCGGTGTTCAGCGGGGTGCCGTCGGAGCGAAATCCTTGAGGGGGCGTATAGAACCCGAACTGCTGGGCGGGGACCGGCACGGCGGTGTCGATGGTATAGAACTGGTCCTGTATTCCCTCTGAGCGGGGTGCGTTGTAGGTGGTGGAGTCCGCGTCGACTAGTAAGACGCCGCTCTGAGTTGGGTCGCCTCCTCTGCCATTCCACCGTTTCCAAACGCGCGGCATATAGCCATCGATATAGCTGAGATTTCTCACGCCGGGAACGCGCCAGAATTGCCAGTTTTCCAGCAGAGGAAGGAGGTTTTGGTCCGGCTGTAGATAGCGCGGTTGGATCGAACCGGGGACGTTGGCAAAATCGACTAAAACCTGTAAGGAGTCGCCTTGGTCCCAAGCCAGACCACTGCCGCCGATCTGCCACTTTTCTATCTGGGCGTGGCTAATCGTGGCTGCGAGGATCAGGACCAAGAGCCAAGCATCGCGCATTGGATAGTATCTCCGCTAGAAGTAACACTAACGGGGGAATATAAAGAACGAGATGACGTGGTGCGATTTTTCGTAGGGGGCGGTTTGCAAACCGCCCCCTACAGTCGGGCATTAAACTTCACTGGCGAGGATGCGGTCGATTACGGCTTTGGCATTGCCGCACCAGCGCAGGACGATGACCAGTTCGCGCTCCGGCTCGACGAAGACGATGTTGCCGCCAGCTCCGCGCGCCGCAAAGCTGTCGAGGCAGGCCAGATCGGACATGTCGTGCTGGTGGTTGAGCCACCACAGGAAGCCGTATTCGGGCTTGATGGGGCAGGGAGTGAGGGAGTGGTCAATCCACTGTTCGGAGAGGAGCTGGCGGTCGTTCCAGCGTCCTCGCCGCTGGAAGAGCAGGCCAAAGCGGGCGTGGTCGTAGGAGGTGATCCACAGGCCGCCGCCCCAGTGGGTGCCGCCGGAGACGGATTGGACCCGTTGGCCGCTTTCTTCGACATAGGAGGTTTCGTACCCGTGCCATTCCCAAGTAGAAGAGGCCCCAATGGGGTCCATGATGGTTTCTTTGAGCACAAGGGGTAAGGGGCCACGGAAAAGGCGCAACAGGCTGAGGGCCGTGCGGTTGACGCGCACGTCGTTGTATTCCCAAAAGGTGCCAGGCGGTTCGAGAGAGCGGTAATTGTCGGCGCTGGAGGCCGTGCCGCCCACCGTGGCTTCGGCAGCCCCTTGGCCTAGTGAGCGGCCTCGATCGATCCAGTCGGGGATGCCGAAGAGTTCGCCTTCCCATTCACTGGTTTGTTGCAGCAAATGACGCCAGGTGATGGACTGATTTTGCGGCGCGTCAAAGCCGCCGTCCGAGACCGTGCGGCCGACGGGTTCGTCGAGATCGCGGATTAGTCCTTGGTCAAAGGCCACCCCGGCCAGCGCCGAGATATAGCTCTTGGCGCAACTGAAGGTGACTTCGACGCTAGCGACCGGGCCGAAGGTGGCGACCAGATAGCCTTGCCGCACGATCAGGCCGGCTGTGGGGCCGCGTTTTTTGAGGGGGCCTAAAGGACTGTCGTTGGGGTGGCGGTCGCCCTTGGGCAACATGTCGGCCAAATTGGTAGAGGCTTGGATCTCCTGGGTCTGGGCGAAGGCCAACGCCGCGGTTAGTTTGTCGGCGTCAAAGCCAGCTTGGGTGGGGCTGCGGCGTTGCCAGTCTTCAGGAGCGGGGTAGTAGTTGGTCATGCTTGTCCGGTTAAATTGTTATCCATCGAGGGCGCGGAGTAACGCCTTTGTGTAGCCTACGGCAAAGGCGGTGGCGTACGAGGACTTTCATCGGTGGCTCTCCGGTATTGGGGGTCGCATTAGCAGCCTTTACAGAGCGTTCAAAGTATTGAAAAATGCTATGGCGAACAATTTTGCAGGGCCTGACCCATAGCACGCTGCACTGCGGCCACGTACTGATCCGTGGTACAGCCCCGCACGCGGGTTTCAAAGCCGTGGGTGCCAAAACCGGGGACAATCTCTTCGCGGATGCGCTTTTCCGGGTCGTTGAAGTAATAGGGCTGGGTGCGGCGCATGAACTCGGGCAGGTCCGTCCCTTCGGTGCGATACAGAGCGGGATTGGCCAAAATGACCTGGGGCTCGTCTCCGGGGGCGGTCGGTCGCTGGGGGACGGCTAGATCGCCCATGAGTACTTCCTCTTGCAGTTCAGGGCCCCAGTGACTGATGGCGTAGGTTGGACCGGGTTCTATCCATGGGCCAATGCGCCGCCGCACGACGACAAACTCGTACCACTTTTCCAACTCGTCCAGCAAGTGATGAGGTAGGCCGCTCTGATCCTGGTACTGGCTGCGGTCGCCTTGGGTGCGGAGGTGGTTGAAGACCATGAACCAATTGACTAGATCGCGGATGCCGCGCGGGACTTTGGTATAGCGCTCAGTGCCCCGGGGACTGCACACGTCCACCAGCACCACGTGGGGCATGTGGACGCTCAAGTGGCGCATAAACTCGGGAGCAAAGCCATTGCGCTGAAAGCGCTCGGTATAGTGGGGCACGGTCAGGCGCATAGAGAGGTGTGAGGGGGTGCGCTCGTAGCGCACGGCAAAGTCGCCGGCCAAATGCGGCTCTAGGGGCTCGACGACAAAGAGACGACCGTAGCGCTCGTTGCCGACCACGACGATGGCCCTTTGAGTGTGGGCGCGGAAATGGCGCAGGAAATCGAGCAGGCCGTGCGCCTCCCAAGCCGCCCGCTGGACTTCGAGGAGGTCCTGGTCGGTCAGACAGCAATCCTCCTCCTGCTGGGGAGGGAGAATCTCCAAAGCGTCAAAGGCGCAACGCCGTTCGACCTCATCCTGAGGCCAGGTCGGCTGACGTTTTGCCTCGGAGGCGTAGCGCCGGTACTCCAGTTCCCGCTGTAAAAGGTCGTCCGGGTCAAATTGGCCTAGACTAGTTGCCCGGCGTCGCTGGTCCAAATCGGCAATGCGGGCGTGGATATCGCCGCTGGCTAGGTGTTCCACCAAGGCCGAGGTCAAGGTCACGCCGTCGTGGTTTTGGGTATTTATCTTGGCCATCCAGGCGGCTAGGATTTCGAGGCGTTCTATAGCTCGAGCTCGGGGGCGGCCGACGAAGAAAGGGGCCAAGTCCTGGGAGGGTAGTCCCAGGACTTGGGCTGTGGCCGGAGGAATGGATGGGTGGGACAAAGCGGCTAGCTCCTGCTAGACACTTGGAGAGGCGAGTATCCTTGTTGGTGCAACTGCGGGATTCTCGTACGTTTCTATCACATCTGCCCGGAGAGCGACGCGCCATGAGCGAAGGAAATATGGCGAAATTCAAGCTGGATAAAAAGAACTAGGAGTGCGCCATGATCTATAAAGTAGAAAAGGACCAGAGAAATTTAGCCGCTTTTGATGTGCCCGGTGCCACGGTGCAGGTTTCCGATCCCATTGTTGGCGTTGGCAACAAACTGTCGGCCGGTTTTACTGAGTATCTAGAGGCCAGCCGGTTGATATGGACCTTTGATTACGACGAGGTCTTTTTCATGTTAGAGGGGCATTTGGAGATCCAAGTCGCGGATCAGAAGCCAGTGCAATACGAGGCTGGTGATTTGGGTTATATTGAGAAAGGTACGCAGACGATCATCACCGTGCCGAAACGGGCCTATTTGCTGCATGTCACCCATCCAGCGTGGCGAGCCTAGGAGGGCGAGAGAACAGATGGAAACGACACTGCGCCAAGAATACGACGAGCAGGGCTTTTGCATTGCCCGCAAGGCCATTGATGCGGGGCTGGCCGCCGAGACCGTGGAGCACGTCCACTGGTTGGTCAAAAAGAACCCGGGAACGCGCCCCGAGCACTTGCACCACGAACTGATGGTGGACGATCCCTTTATGCATCGCCTAGTCACCGACGATCGATTGGTCGATATTGCGGCGCAATTTCTCGGGCCTAATGTGGCCATGTTCGCGGCGCACTATATCGCCAAAAAACCGAGCACCGGCCAAGCCGTGCAGTGGCATCAGGACGGCTCGTACTGGCCTTTGGAGCCGATGGAGGTCACCACATTGTGGGTGGCTGGCACAGATTCGACGGTGGCCAATGGCTGTATGCGAGTCTTACCGGGGACGCACACCAAGCGCCTGCTCAAGCGCAGCGAGATGGTCGATCTCGATAGGGATAAGTACGTCCTTGGTGTCGGGATTCACCCCGACCAGATTGACGAGGCCGACGCCGTCGATCTGGAACTAGAGGCGGGGGATATTTCCATCCACCACCCCAGTATCATCCACGGGTCCAACGCCAATACTTCGGACCAATGGCGGGTCGGGCTTACTCTGCGCTACATTCCGACCAGCACCAAGGTCACGGTGGATCGCAGCCCGTGCATTATGTGCCGGGGCGAGGTGATACCCGCAGTAGGGAACAAGTACGCGCCGCGGCCGCAGTATATCGAGGGGGAACACATGCCCTTTGCCGGGTGCGAGGATTGGGGTTTTCAGGCAGCTTCTTAACAGGTGTTACTCAGAGGCGTACTGACTCATGTACCCGGTCCTTACCCTCAGAATCTCCTTACTTGCCGAGTACGACGTTGCCGTCTGCGTCCACTTGCAAATGCAGCTTCTGGACTATACTGGAACAGGGGCCGTACATGACGGCGCGTTGCTCGGGTGTCATACCCTCTACGATAGCCTCGTCCCAATAGACTTCCGGCTCTGCTAGCTCGATGGAGACGCCACCGCGGGTGGCGGTGCGGCTTGAGTACTTGTAGAGGGCCGAGCGGCGTGGTGCCTCGCCTTGCCAAGGGAGAGTGCCGTGGGTCTGGGCTCCGTCCATAAAGAAAATGACGTCGCCGGCCTTGAGCGCAGGCTGGTGAACCATGTCCAGCGGCTCGTCGCAGGAGCGCACGCCGGCGGGCATGGGGAATTTGGCTTTGTGGCTGCCCGGCACGCAGGCGAAACCGCCATCGCCAGCATTGCAGTCGGCCAACTGCCAAGTCACGGTGACGCCAGCGCAGTAAGACTGGCCGTTCTGGTGATGATAGGCGACGTAGGGTCTGTGGGGTTCGCCCGCGCCGTGCAGGATGAGGCCCTCGGTTCCCTTGGGACTGTAGGAGACCCAGGGGCCGTGGTCGTGGCGGAACCCCTTGCCGCACATTGCGTTGAGGCGGCAGACGACTTGGGGATGTACCAGTAGGCGGCGGAAGGGTTCGCAGTGGGGATGGGGCAATTCGAGCAGGTTGGGGAGGGTCTGTTGGCCGGTGCCTTGGAGCGCGTTCGACCTGCCTTGGGTGCCGCCGTTGTCGGGGCCTTGCTG
>JAJEEZ010000198.1:0-3812 GCA_022820705.1 Candidatus Latescibacterota bacterium
ATGGATAGTGGCTCCTATTTGGGTAGTCGTTAAGCGGCGTATGAAGAACTACCCCTCCTTCTAAGCCGCCAGAATCTTCTCGTACACCTCCATCCGCTCGCCCTCGCGCTCTGCTGGATCGGCCAGCTTGAGCCAGACCGCCTGATCCTTCTTGCCCGCAGCAACGTGCTGCACGGCTCCGGCTTCCTCGGGCTTGAGTCCACTCCAAATCACCTCGCCATCCTGCAAAAACACGTACTGGCCAGCGTGGGCGTCCCAAATCCGCTCGCAGTGGTCGCGGTAAAAAAGCGCCTGCTCGCTGGCCGTCTGCCGCAGCCGCGCGATCTGCTCCGGCGGATCGGCTTCCGCCGAATCGAACTCGGCCACCGGCGGCGTCAGTCCTTCCATGACAAAGTCGATCTCGTCTGAGTCCACCGTCCCAAAGCCGTGCTCGGCCGCCACTGCCACCGGACTGCGGTCGCGGCGGAAAGGTGGCGTCGGCCAATCGAGCCGGGGATCGGTGCCCATCAGGTACGAGCCGCAGGCGTCAGTGGCAATAACGTGATCGCCAGCGACCAAACAGTCGGCAATCCGGCCCTCGCCGCCCCACTCCATGCGCGCCTGACCGGTCAGCCCGTCGATGATGTTGAGGCAAGGCTGGGCAATCAGCCCCAAATCGGGCAGGACATACGAGAGGCGGATAACGTGGTGAAAGTACGTGCGCAAGCGACCGTGCGGCGGGATCGGCGGCAGACCGAAGAGGTTTTTCAGGCACAGGGTAATGCCCATAAAACCGTGGTTTTTCATCTTGGCGAGCGAGACAAAGGCGTCGGCCTCGCCCAAGGCGGCAGAAAGCTGGTACTCGGAAAACATGATCCCACCGCCGGGCACTTTGTAACGCTCAAAGGGCGGGTCGCCGGCCTCGACGTATCCAACGCCAAATTCCTCCAAGATTGGCCTAGCATTGAAATCATCGCCCGGACGCTCACCTGGCGGCGCAGCACTGGTGTCGAGCGCGAAAATCTCCGCGTCGCTACGCTCCCGCAAAAGCCGCAGCACCGCCCGCATCACATCGTCATCTACCAGCTCCTGCCGCCGCCCGCCGATCCGGCGGATATTATTGGTGCGCATCTGCATGTTGATCTTGATGCCGATCCGCCGCGCCTTTTCGATCTTGGCCCACGACCGGCTCAACGGCGCGGTGATTGCCACCAATCTGTCGTAAATTTCGTCGAGCGACGCTTGATGGCTACAGTGGGTCGCGCGGACAGTGTAATCTTTCTGATTGCTCATAACTCCTCCCGATTGTGAATGGACTCGGACAACTTGCACACTTCTCCGTCGGTTGACAAGAATCGGCGGCGCTCATTATGTACTTAAGAACGTTTAACTTCCACTCCCGCTCTACCAAGGACTAGCCGTGCCCAACCTCCGCCTGCAACTTCCCTGCGCCCTTCTCGGCCTCCTACTCGCCGCTTCCAGCGCCTATTCAGCCGACTGGCCCTCCTGGCGCGGCCCAGCGCAAAACGGCGTCTCCGAGGAGACTGGCCTCGTCGCCTCCTGGTCGCCTATCTGGCACGCCGACTTCACTGGCCGCTCGACCCCCATCGTCCTCGACGGACGAGTCTTTGTCATCGGTCGCCGCGGCGAGGGCGTCGAACATGAGGGCGTTGTCGCCGCCTTTGACGCCCAAGACGGCACCCTGCTCTGGGAACACGCCTACAACATCTTCCACACCACCATCCCCTTCAACCGCGTCGGCTGGGCCAGCCTCGCCGGCGACCCAGAGACCGGCTATGTCTATGCCCACACTGTCAGCGGACTGTTCCTCTGCTTCGATCGCGACGGCAAGGTAGTATGGTCGCGCTCCCTGACCGAGGAATTCGGCCGCATCTCCGGTTACGGCGGTCGCGTCCACACGCCCGTCGTCGATGAAGACCTCGTCATCATCAGCTATCTCAGTTCCAATTGGGGTAGCCACACGCCGGGTCGCCACCGCTACTTCGCCTTTGACAAGCGCAGCGGCGAACTCGTCTGGATCGCCACGCCGGGGGGCCGGCCGCTCGACACCACGTACTCCGTGCCCGTCGTCGCCACCATCAACGGCGTCCGCTTGCTCATTGGCGGCAATGCCGACGGCTCCATCTATGCCATGAAAATCCGCACCGGCGAGAGCGTGTGGGGCTTCAAGCTCAGCCGTCGCGGCATCAACTCTTCAGTCGTCGTCGCCAGCGACAAAGTGTACGCAGCCCACGGCGAGGAAAACCTCGACAACACCGCCCTCGGCCGCGTCGTCTGCATCGACGCCACCGGCAACGAAGTCTGGCGCTACGACGGCGTCTTCGCCGGCTATACCAGTCCAGTCATCTACGATGGCCGCTTGTACATCATCGACAACTCGGCCAACATCCACGCGCTCGACGCCGAGACGGGCCAAGTCCACTGGATGCACAACATCGGCACCGTCGGCAAGGGATCGCCCGTGCTAGCCGACGGCCGGCTCTACGCGCCAGAAGTCAACGGCCGCTTTGTCATCGTCGCTCCCGGCTCCGACGCCGCCGAGACCCTCGACCTCGCCGAGATCGCCATGCCCGACGGCCGGCCCGCCGAACTATTCGGCTCGCCCGCCGTAGCCTACGGTCGCATCTACCTCTCCACCGAAGCAGGCGTTTACTGCCTCGGCGACCCAGCGGCACCGTTCAACGTCGCCGCGACCACAGCCAACTACCCACGCGAGCAAGCCACCCCAGACGCAACACCGACGCACCTGCAAATCATCCCCGCCGAAGTGGTCGCCCAACCCGGAGCCAGCGTATCATTCCGCGCCCGAGCCTTCGACGCGCACGGTCGCCTAATCGGCCCGATCTATGCCGCATGGACACTCTCCGGTCCAGTCGGCCAACTCAACGGCAATACGCTCGTCCTCGCGGACGCCCCTAGCGGCGGCAAAATCGTCGCCAGTGTCGGCGAGTTGACCGCTGAGGCTCGCATCGCCGTGTTACCCCCACCGACCTACAGCGAAGACTTCGAGAGTTTCGCCGTTGACGCCTCACCAGCTTGGATTGGCACGGGCACCAAATTCAAGGTGCGCGAAATGGAAGGCAACAAGGTGCTGGTCAAGCCGCCCGCCGCTCGCGGCCTGCACCGCGCCAACACCTACATCGGCGCACCCGACCAGACCGGCTACACCATCCAAGCCGACCTGCTCGGCACCAAGAAGCGCCGCGCCGTCCCCGACATGGGCCTGATCGCAAATCGCTACACTCTCGACATGATGGGCTACCATCAGCAGTTGCAGATCCGCACTTGGGCCGCCGAGCTGCGGATGGCCAAAACCGTGCCCTTCGCCTGGGAAACCGGCGTCTGGTACACCATGAAGATGCAGGTGGAAATCGAAGGCGATACAGCCCACATCCGCGGCAAAGTCTGGCCCCGCGACGAGCCAGAGCCAGCCATGTGGAGCATCCAAGCAGTCGATCCCCTGCCCAACCGCAGCGGCAGCCCCGGCATCTACGGCTATTCTCCCGCTGAAATCTACTACGACAACCTGAAAGTTTGGTAATGACTCTAACTATTTGCAGCCTCATCCTCGCCCTAGCCGCCTCCGCTGGTGCCCAAACCGCCATGTGGGGCGGCTCGCCGGGACGCAACCAAGTCTCAGACGAGCAAAACCTGCCCACCACTTGGGACACCGAGACCGGCACCAACGTCAAGTGGAGCGCCACGCTCGGCTCGCAGACCTACGCCGGGCCCCTGATCGCCGGCGACAAAATTTTCGTCGGCACCAACAACCAGGCCGAGCGCGATCCCAATCACAAAGGCGACCGCGGCGT
>JAJEEZ010000579.1:0-4747 GCA_022820705.1 Candidatus Latescibacterota bacterium
CGTCGCTCTGCAGCAGCAGGTCGTAGTTCTAGTGGATGCTGCCCATCAGCGAGTTTTCGATGGGCACGACTCCGCAAGCGCAAGACCCGTCTTCCACCGAGGCGAAAAGCGCCTTGAAATTGGGCTGTGGTGCCAGTTGTGTCGCTGGAGAAAAATAGGCCCGCGCCGCTGCCTCGCTGAACGACCCGGCGTGCCCTTGGATGGCCACGGGTCCGCACGTCTCTGTTCGCTTCATATACTCAATTCTTCTTCACGGGCTAGTTTGGACATTTGCTTGGTCGTACTCCTTTTTCCATTTCAGATAGCCAAAGACGATGATAACCAGATACGCGATAAACAACAAAGCGGTCAGGTAAAGCCCTCGGCTGTAGTACAGATAAACCGAGACGCTGTCGATGACAAACCAGTACCCCCAATTCTCCAAAATCTTCTTCGTCACCATATAGGTCGTCACTACCGCATACCAAGTGGTGAAGGCATCGACATAGGGCAATGCTGCCGTCGTGTTTTTGTGCAAAAGGTACCCGGACGTCGCCACAATGGCCCCTGTCACAGCAATGACCACGACATGCTTTTTGAGCGACCAAGTAGAAATGGGCAGCGTTGCGGATTGATCGGTGGGCTGCCGCCATTGGTACCAGCCATAAACCGCCATGGCCAAGTAGTAAATCTGTAGGGCTGACTCTAGGAACAGGTTGACATCAAAGAAGACGTAGATGTAAATCGCAGTGCTGACGAAAGCCGCGCCCCAACACCAGATGTTTTCCCGCGCCGCCAAGACCAAGTAGAGAATGGCCAAGACGACGGCCGGCACCTCCCACCAAGAGGTCAGTTCCAGCGCTTGGAGTATGGCAGGGGTTTCCATTTTAGACTAGCGTTCGCTTGGGTCGTTGTATTGTTCGGCGAGCATGTTGTTTTCTTTGGCGCGGTTGCGCGTATAGTGGGTTCTGCCTATATATCGCCTCAGCTTACATCAAATTGCAATCGACGGGAGCGATTCATGCACCAGATCACTGACGCCCAAAAGCAGCAATTCAAAGAAGAGGGCTATTTCATCCTCGAAAACGCCATTCCCGCCCACCACCTCGATCTCCTGCGCGGCGAGTGCCAAGCCTTCATCGACAAAGCCAACGCCCGGATGGATGCCGAGGGCACGGATTCCTTGGGCCTCAATCACCGCAACAGCCGCTACTTTGTCTCCAACTGCTTCCGCGACCAGCCGCGCCTGCGCGAATTCCTCTTCAGCCCCCTAATGGCCGACATCTGCCAAGCCACCTTAGGCGACGATGCCTACTTGTTCTGGGAACAATACGTAGTCAAGGGCGCTGAGGCTGGCATGAAGTTCTCTTGGCACCAAGACTCGGGCTATGTCGGCTACCCGGATCACAAGCCGTATCTAACCTGTTGGTGCGCCCTCGACGACATGTCCGAGGCCAATGGCACCGTCCACTTGCTGCCGTTTTCGCGCTCGGGCATTCGCACGTGGGTCAAGCACGTCCGCGAGGAGGGCAGCAACGATTTGATCGGCTATTTTGGCAGCGACCCCGGCGTCTCGGTCGTCGCCCCGGCCGGCAGCATTGCCGTCTTCACTAGTTACAACTTCCACTCCAGCGGCACCAACACCACCAACCAGATGCGCCGCGTGTACTTGGCCCAGTACTCCTGCGAGCCGCTAACCTCGGCCGATGGCAGCAAACTCTGGGGGAATGCCGAGCCTTTTCTCAAGGCGGGTAAATTGGTCGTCGGCCAGCCGACGCCCGAGCTTACCAAGTCCGCTCCTTGAGCAGCTCTTGGATGGCGGCGCGCGGCACGGGTAGCTCGTCGATGTGACTCTCTAACCAGCGCGAGAAGTCCTCCTCAATAGGGTCGGACCAGCGGGTGTCGATCTGGCCGGGCGTGTACTTGCCCTCGGCTAGGCGCTGCTTGCCAAAGCGGTCGCGGAGCGAGATCAGTTCAGAGGTCTTGACCACCTGTTCGGCTAGGTGAGGCGGTATGAAGACGACGCCATCGTCGCGGCCGAGGACTACGTCGCCGGGCATGACCGTGGCACCGCCGATGCGCACTGGGCAGTTGACCCCGGTCAGCATGATGGTGGGCGAGGCAAAGGTGGGGTGAAAGCCGCGCACGAAACTGGTGAAATCGGGCAGCTCTTGGATGCCGTCGATATCGCGGACGGACGCGTCGTGGACCACACCGTTGCCCGAATTGGCGTAGATAGCGGTAGCGAGGTTGTCGCCAATGACCGCGCCTTGATCGATTTTGCCGAATACGTCGGCCACGTACACGTCTCCGGGCACCAGCATATCAATGGGCCACGAGATCTGGTCGCCAATGCAACCGGCCCGCTCCCCTTTTTCTTCCATGACCTGACGCATGACGGGTCGCCGCGGCATGTACATAGCCGTCAGGGCGCGGCCCACCAGCACTTGACCGGGGTGCGTGCAAATCCAGCCGTCTTCGTACTGCCAGTTGTAGCCGGGGCCGCGTATGACGCCCCAGGCTTGGGTGATGCTGACGTTGCGCATGCGCTCGAGGATGTCGTCGGGCACCTTGGGACGGCCGTCGTCAAAGCGCTCGCCCTCCCATTCTGGGGTGTACTCGATTAGCTCTTCTGGGGACATGTTCAAGGGAGCAAATTTTTCCATAGCAGTGCTTTCTCGTCGTTGAAGTTTAGTGGCCTATTCCGAAACTGTTCGGGGCTGTTGAGGGTGATCTTGGCACTCGCAGCGGATGAACTCATAGTGGGCTATTGCTCAAGACGGCACTTCGACTAGGCTCCCCGATTCGGCGGCCTGCTTCAATGCCTGTAGCGCAGCCACATTCTTGAGGCCGTCTGTGGGGGGAAATTCGGGAGCTTTGCCTTGGAGAATGCAGTTAGAGAAGCGCTCTAGCTGCACCTGAAAGCGATCCGGCCCAGAGAAGGTCTCCACCCGCTCGTCGTTGCCGATGGCGATGTGGACCGCAGCCTGCTCGTCGAACATGTTGGGCACGTGGATCGCGCCGTGGCTGCCGACGATCTCCAACACGCAGCGGAACGGCCCCTCCATGCCAGCCGCGATATAGGCGATGTGATCGCCGGGAAAGCGCAACAGCCCGGCCAGGCTCGCATCCACGCCGTTGCGCAGGTGCTGAAAAGCCTGCGCGGCCACCGGCTCGGCATTGAGCACAAAGCGCACGGCGCTGACGCAGTAGCACCCAGCGTCCAAAAGCGCGCCGCCGCCTAAATTTTTTTGCGCCCGGACGTCGGTGGCCCAATCGCGGATGCTAAAGGTCAGCTCGGCCCGCGCTAGTTTCACCTCGCCGATCTCTCCTTGCTGCACTAGTCGGCGCGCGCACTGCAATTGCGGGTTGAGGCGGTGGGTGAAAGCCTCGACTAAGAGTACCCCGTTGGCTCGGGCTGCGTCGATCATCTGCCGCGCTTGCGCCACGGTCACGGCGAGCGGCTTTTCGCAGAGGATGTGCTTGCCGGCCTGCGCCGCCTTGACCGTCCACTCGCAGTGCATGCTATTGGGCAAGGGATTGATGATCGCGTCAATTTCGGGATCGTCTAGCACGGCTTGGTACGAGCTGTACGCCTTGGCAATGCCGTATTGGGCCGCACATGCTTCGGCCTTGGCTTGGTCTCTGCTCGATATGGCCGCGATCTCGGCGTGGCCGATGGCCTGCGCGGCTGGCAGGTGGCGGTTGAGGGCGATCTGGGCGGTGCTCAATAGTCCATAGCGCACGATGTCAGGCATGGGGTCTCCTGTACAATTCAGAGAATGACGTCTTGGGCGCGCAACGCGGTGATTTCGTCGTCCGCGTACCCAGCCTCGCGCAGCACAGCTTCGGTATGTTCCCCGGCTAGGGGGGCGGGTGCCGGGGCTGAGGCTGGCGTCCCGGCTAGCCGCAGGGGCGTGCCGACGTGGCGCATGGTACCCACCTGCGGATGTTGGACTTCGACGAGCATCTCGTTGACTGCGAGTTGCGGGTCTGCTAGGGCCTCGGCTGTCGAACGCACCGGTGCGACGAGGATGTCCTTGGCCTCTAGCAGCGGAATCCACTCGGCGTTCGTTTTCTCCGCAAAGATCGGCGCGAGCCGCTCCCGCAGGGCCTCGCGGTTATCTACGGCCGCGGCGAGCGTGGCAAAGCGCGGATCCCCGACCAGCCCTTCAATCGTTAGGGCCTCCTGCAAATCGCGCAATAGTTGGTCAAAGGGTCGGAAAAGCGCGGTGACCATCAAGAAGCCATCGGCCGTCTCAAACACCGCGCCGTCGAGCGGATTGCCGCGCGGATGCGTCGCGCCTCCCGAGCCATCGTCTTCTCCGTCGTCGCCCAAGTTGAGGATTTTGGTCGTCGCCCAAGCCTGCATACTCATCATGCCGTCGAGAAGCGAGGTTTCCACATATTGCCCGGTGCCGGTGCGCTCGCGGGCCAACAGCGCGAGGAGAATGCCCTGCGCCAGCAACATGCCACCATTGAAGTCAGAGACCGTATAGGGCAGGCGTTGGGGCGTGCCGTGGGGGCCGACGAAGCGAGCCGCCACGCCGCTCAGCGCTTGGGCCATGGACTCGTGGCCGCCCTTGTTGCGCTCGCTGTAAGGGCCTTGCGAGCCATAGCCCGAGCCAACGGCGTAGATGAGCCGTGGGTATTTCTCCTGCAGCGTAGCGTAATCCAGCCCCAGCTTGGCCATGACGGAGTCGGAGCGAAAGTTGTGCGCTAGCACGTCTGTGTTTGCTAGCAGGCGGTGGATAACGCTCAACCCTTC
>JAJEEZ010000308.1:0-12627 GCA_022820705.1 Candidatus Latescibacterota bacterium
TTGAAGCTCTCGCCCTCCGGGCCGCGGCCAATCGGCGCAACCACCGGGATCATGCCCTTGCCTATCAAGTCCAACAAAGGCGCGGTATCCACATGCTCGACATCGCCGACATAACCGATATCTAGAACGCCGCTATCGGTCTGAACCCAGTGCTTGTGCACCTGCATGATCCCGGCGTCCTTGGCCGAGACGCCCACGGCCCGCCCGTCTAGTGTGCCAATTTCGCGGACGATCCGAGCGTTGACCTCGCCAAAGAGCACATCCTCTACCACCTTCATCGTCGCTGCATCCGTTACCCGCAGCCCATTTACGCGCTGACTATCAATACCCAACTCTTGCAGGCGGCGGGTGATGGCCGGGCCACCGCCGTGGACCACGACCGGACAGATGCCGACCGCCTGCATGAAGACGATGTCCTTATATACGGTGTCCCCACTGCCCATGGTGCTGCCGCCGTATTTGACAACCATTACTTTGCCGCGGAATTCCTGTAAATAAGGCAGGGCCTCGATCAGGGTCTCAGCTTTGACGATCTGGACCTGCAAGTCCTGCAAGACCTCGGCGTCCATCAATTCTCCTCGCCGCACACTGCGTCGATCTTATCGACTAACTTCGCCGCATCTTGCTCGGAACGAGTGACGATAAAGATCGTGTTTTCGCCGGCCAGCGTGCCCGCGACCTCAGCCCAACCCATGCGATCAATGGCCTCGCAGACGCTTTGGGCGTGCCCCGACGCGGTTCGCACCAGCACCATGTTGATTACCTGTTCGGTCTGGACCAAGAAATCCTGCAACTCTCGCTCTAGAATGTGCAGGTCGCGCAGCGTAGCCCCAGCTTCGGGCAGCGTATAGCGAAATCCCCCATCGGCCTGCGGCACTCGCACCACGCCTATTTCGCGCAAATCTTTCGATAAGGTTGATTGGCTGACATCGATACCCTGGTGCTGGAGGACTTCGGCCAATTTTTCGTGCGTATCAATGGACCTTCTGTAGAGCAGTTCCCGTATGCGGGTCTGCCGCATCTGTTTATTTCTCATAATTTTTATTATCTAATTGAAATAAAAATTTCAAAGTAGAGTACTGCTGAGACCGTGTCAAGCAAAACGCCGCCGCCTACGCTCGGCCCGAGGCCATCTGCTCTTGCAGGCGCAACTTGAGTTGCGGAGGGTCCAGCCCCCGCCAAAAAACCCCACCAATGGCCAGCGAAATAGTGCTGTTTTCCTCGGAGACGACGATAACGACCGCGTCCGATTCCTGCGACAGACCCAAGGCCGCCCGATGGCGGGTTCCCAGCCGCTGGTCTTCCACCTCTTCAGCCAGCGGCAAGGTGCAGCGGGCCGCCACCAAGCGCTCGCCCTGAATGACGACAGCTCGGTCGTGCAGCGGAGCGCGCGGGCTGAAGATCGTGGTTAGCAAATCACCCGACACCTCCGAATTCAGGGGCACTCCAGTCTCAATGACCGGTCTGATCTGGACTTGGCGCACCAGCACGATCAGCGCCCCGTACCCCAAGTCGGCCAAGCGCCCCACTCCGCTGACGACCTCGTCGATGACCCGTGACGTCTCGGCTTTGTAAAACCAGCGAAATGCCGGGGTCTGACCCAAGACTTGGAGGAGCCGTCGCAACTCGGGCTGGAAGAGGATGACCAGCAGGATCAGCAAGATGGAGCGCGCCTGCTCCAAAAGCCAAGACAGGGCGTTCATCTTGAGCCAGGGCGCGGCCAAGGCGACGATCACCATTAGCAGCAGCCCAGCGACCATGTGCGCGGCTCGGGTTTCTTTGATCAGGGAGAGCAAGCGAAAAAAGATAAACGCCACCAGCAGGATATCCACCACCGAGGTCAGCGAGACGGGTAGAAAGCCAAAGAAGTGAAACAGGACCGGGTCTTTTAGCACGGCACTTGGCCTCGCACGGCCTCGACTAAGCGGACGGCCCGCAGCGTCGCGGCCACGTCGTGGACTCGCAGCACGTGGACACCCGCCCTAGCCGCTAGCGCTGCCGCCGCCAAGCTGCCCTCCAAGCTCTCGGCAGCCGAGAGCCCGAGCGCCTTCCAGATAAAGGATTTGCGCGAAGCACCCACTACCAATGGGCACTCTAAGCCCAAGAAGCGCTCTAACATCCCCAACAAGGCGAGGTTGCCCTCCGGTGACTTGCCAAACCCCAAGCCCGGATCCACGGCCACGCGCTCGACGCCTTGGGATTGGGCAGTGCGTACGCGCTCTTGCAGGAAGGAGTACACCGTCCCGGGCAAATCGTCGTAGTGGGTATTCTGCTGCATGGTAGCCGCCGTGCCCCGACGGTGCATCAGTACCACGGGGGCGTTAGCCTGTGTGGCGACCTCGGCCATAGCCGGATCGTGCCGCAGGGCACTAATGTCGTTGATGATATCGGCCCCCGCCTCAAGGGCCCTCCGTGCCACCTCGGCCTTGACCGTGTCAATCGAGATGGGCACATCGCTCTGGTGGCGAAGGCCTTTAACGACCGGAAGAACCCGGGCGCACTCCTCGGCGACCGAGACCTCCTCAGCGACCCCGTACATCGGCGGTCGCGACGATTCACCGCCAATATCGACAATCGCCGCCCCTTCCTCCACCATCGCCAAGCCGCGCTCCACCGCAGCGCTTGGCTCGCTATAGCAACCCCCGTCGTAAAACGAATCGGGCGTCGCATTGAGGACGCCCATGATCTGTACTTGGTCGCCAAAGTGGAGAGTGCGACTTCCCAACTCCCAAATCACGCCTCATCCTCGTCGCTCAAGGTGCGCACTGGTTTGCGGGCGAGAGGCTCTCCGGCCAATACTTGGTCGATCTCCGCATCGTCGAGGACTTCGTACGCGAGGAGGGCGCGGGCCAAGGAATGCAGCTTGTCCTCCTTTTCCCCGAGGATGCGCAGCGCCGTTTCCTCGGCCTCCACCACTAGCTTGCGGATCTCGCGATCGACGGCCTGGGCTGTCTCTTCGCTCAGGTGGCGGCTGCGGGTGAATTCCTTGCCGAGGAAGACCTCGTCGTCGCCGCCGCCCAACGAGAGAGGGCCAAGTTCTTCGTTCATACCCCACTCGCAGACCATCGAACGGGCCAAGCGCGTCACTTGCTGGTAGTCGCCTTGGGCTCCAGTCGAGCGCTCGGCAAAGATCAATTTCTCAGCGGCGCAACCGCCTAGCGCCGTGGCCAAGTGCGCCTTGAGCCGCGTCTCAGTCAGCGAACGCCGCTCGTCAGCCAAAAAGGAAACCATGCCCATGGCCTGCCCGCGCGGGATAATGGTCGCCTTGCCAATGGCCGGACCGCCTTTGAGACTCTTGGCGACCAAAGCGTGACCCGCTTCGTGATAGGCCGAAAGCCGCTGATCTTCTTCGGTCAGGACCATGCTGCGGCGCTCGGCCCCGAGCATCACCTTGTCTTTGGCCGCCTCAAAGTCGCCCATGTCAACGGTCTTGCGGTCGCGCCGCGAGGCCAGCAAGGCCGCTTCGTTGACCAAGTTCTCCAAGTCGGCTCCAGAAAGACCGGGCGTGCCCTGCGCGACCTTTTGCAAATCGACGTCTGGATCCAGCGGCACCTTGCGCACGTGGACCTTGAGGACGCCCTCCCGACCTCTGACATCGGGCAGGTCAACCACCACCCGGCGATCAAAGCGACCGGGCCGCAACAGCGCCGGGTCGAGCACATCGGGGCGATTGGTCGCGGCAATGAGAATGACGCCGTCATTGGACTCAAAGCCGTCCATTTCCACTAAGAGCTGGTTGAGGGTCTGCTCGCGCTCGTCGTGGCCGCCGCCAATACCCGCGCCTCGGTGGCGGCCCACTGCGTCGATCTCATCGACGAAGATTAAGCACGGGGCATTGGCCTTGCCCTGCTCAAAAAGGTCGCGCACGCGCGAAGCTCCGACGCCGACGAACATCTCGACAAAGTCCGAACCGCTGATCGAAAAGAAGGGGACGCCCGCTTCGCCGGCCACTGCGCGCGCCAAGTGCGTCTTGCCCGTGCCCGGTGGCCCGACCATCAAGACGCCCTTGGGAATCCGTCCGCCGAGGCGCTGGAACCGATGGGGATCCTTGAGAAACTCAATGATTTCCTCCAACTCCTTCTTGGCCTCGTCGGCCCCAGCCACATCGGCAAAGGTAGCCTTGTGCTTGTCTTCCATCAGGAGCTTGGCCCGACTTTTGCCAAAGGAAAACAGCCCGCGCGCGCCGCCCTGCATCTGCCGCAGCATGAATATCCAGAAGGCGATAAACAGCAGCCACGGCAAAAAGCTGAAGAGAAAATTGTACCAGCGGAAGGGTTCTTCCTCAAAGCGAAAATCGACTCCTCGTTCCTCCCATTCGCGCTTGGTCGCCGCGTCTATTGGCCCCAAGTTGACCACAAAGCGGATTCCGTTGTGCAAGACGCCTTTGAACTCGCGCTCGCCTACGATGACGGCCTCGGCGATGCGATCCTCTTCCAAGTATTGGCGGTATTGCTTGTAGGAGACTAGTTGAGGATCGGAGGGTTTGCTGCCAAAGAATTTGGCGGTGAAGATCATTACCAATACGAAGAACAGCCAAAACGCTTGGGTCCGCGAGGGGCGGCGCCAGCGGCGCGGCTTGTCTTCCCCGTCGCCCTGCCCGCGGTCGTCCCTAAGACGCGTGGGGCGCTCTTCTGGGGCCTGCTTTTTTGGTCCCTCCATGATAGATACTCTTAGGTCAATCGCCGTCCCAATGCCCCAGCGTGCATAAGGCGATGCGGCGCGTAGTAGATTTTATTCTGAAGGCATTGCTAGAACGCAGGGGCGCGACCCAAGCTATTTCCTCTGCTCGGGCCAGCACTAGCACTTCGTCGCGCGAGATTTTCGGCCATTTGGCGTCAATGAGAAAGTCGCTCAGTTTTTTGTGTCCTTCCATGCCCTGCGGCTGGAAGCGATCACCCGGCCGCAGGCTGCGCACTTGCACCCATGCACCGAGGCGGTCCGCGTCTAAAGCCACCTGCGTGCCTCCTAGCTGAGACTTGTCAAAGTGCTCCGAGGGGACGACTTGGACGCGGATTTTTACGCCGTGCTCTCTCAACACGAGCACACCGGGTATCTCAAAACAGCACGCGACCGGCGGCCGCTGACCGCGACGCAAGATATAGCGCGTGCCACAACCCTGCCCCCTCAGCCCAGCACCCACCACCCGCAGGCGCTTGTCATCGGCCTCAATCCAGCCCCGCACTTGCTCGACGCGGGCAAAATCAAAAGGGCCTTCTGCGGCGGCAAGGCCCTGAAGCACGGTGCGCAACACGCGCCTTTGTATGGCTATATGATAAGCGAGAAGCCTATTACTATCAAGAGCCACCTTGTCGTTGCAACACTCGCAAATCACTGTATCTAAAGCCTCTTGGGCTAGCGCGGCGAGCAAGTCGTCCTCGGCCTTGAGCAGCGCGGCCGTGCGATTTAGAACCTCGGTTATGTTAGAATTATAGCTCTTGAGCAAGGGCAATAGTTCCCCACGCACTCGATTGCGCAAAAATCGCCGGTCGCGGTTGGAGGGATCCTCTCGGTAGCGCAAGCCCTGCTGGCGCGCGTATTGCTCGATTTCAGCGCGCCGCACGCGCAGCAGCGGCCGCAAATAGCGGCCCTCGCGCGCAATCTCCATGCCCCCTAAACCGGTGGCACCGCTGCCGCGCAACAGGCGCAAGATCACGGTCTCGGCTTGATCGTCGGCGTGGTGACCCAAGGCGATGAACTCGGCCCCGATCCGGTCGGCGACTTGGTCGAGAAAGGCGTAGCGCTGCCGCCGCCCCGCTTCCTCCAGCGACAGGCCCTCGGTTCGGGCGTAAGCCCTTACGTCGCGCCGCTCTATCGAGCAGGGCAGCCCGCGCCGCTTCGCCTCGTTGGCGACAAAGCGGCTGTCGTCCGCCGAATCCGACCGCAGCGCGTGGTCCAAGTGCACCACGTGCAACCGGTACCCTAGGCCATCCAAGACATCGAGCAGCACGGTCGAATCGACGCCGCCCGACGCAGCGACGACTAAGCTAGCATCGGCCTGCAATCCCGCTTCCTGTAGCACTTGCCGCACATTGGCGACTATGGCTTCCATAGCCTTCGTTCCCATCGCGCAAAAACAGAAAATTCCCCTGAAGAAGTAATAGGAAGGGCAAATTAGACGAAGAGGTGCCCCTTGACAAATGAACTAATGTGCAGTATATATATTTTCAGTTCTACTTTCACTTTTCCTCCCCAGTTATGGAGGTACACTCATGCCCAAACCCCTAACCGAACGCCAACGAGCAATTTACGACTTCATCGCCGATGCAATTCGCTCCGGGGGTCCCCCCACGATCCGCGAGATCATGGACGTCTTTGGCATCAACTCCACCAATGGCGTGCGCACCACCTTGGAAACCTTGGAGAAAAAAGGCTACATCCGCCGCCGGGCGCGCCGCTCACGGGGGATAGAGCTCGTCGATTTCGTCAAGCCCGCTTCCCTTTCCGCGGATCTGCGCGAAGTGCCCCTCGTGGGCCGGGTCGCTGCGGGCACCCCCATCCTCGCCACCGAAAACATCGAGAACACACTCAATGTCGATCCATCGCTCGTCCCCGCTTCAGGCGATGTCTTCGCGCTGCGCATCCACGGCGAGAGCATGTGCAACGCCGGGATTCTCGACGGTGACATCGTCATCGCTCGCCAGCAAGACCGCGCCGAGCGCGGCGATATCGTCGTTGCGCTGCTCGGCGACGAGGCCACGGTCAAGCGCTATGCTCCCGACCCCGACGGCATCCGGCTCCTGCCCGAAAACGAGGCGTTTGAACCCATCGTCGTCGCGCCCGACGCCGACGAGTTCAGCATCGCTGGCAAAGTAGTGGGCCTCATGCGCCGCTTCTAGGGTGCGCTTAGTTGGATGCTGCTTTGCGGCGCGTCCATGCGCGCGCCATTTTTGCCGCCGGGGTCGCTGCCGCCGATCCCGGCCGTTGTATCCACCAAACCCTCGCGGTCACAGACGATGAGTTGCACTGTGGCTCGCTCCGCTTCTCCCTCGATACCATTTCCAGCCTGCGCCTAGTCGGTGCCGGCAAAGCCACAGCGGCCATGGCTGTGGCCACCGAAGCGATCCTCGGCGACCGCATTGACTGCGGGGCCATCAACACTAAGTACGGCCACGCCCTGCCGTTGGCGCGGGTCGAGACCTTTGAAGCCGGGCATCCGGTACCAGACGAAGCCGGCGTGGCCGGTGCGCGCCGCCAACTCGCGCTACTAGCAGACTTAGATCCCGACGCGCTAGTCCTCGGCCTCTTCTCCGGCGGCGGCTCGGCCCTGCTGCCCGCCCCAGCCGAGGGCCTAACCCTCGCAGAAAAGCAAGAAACCACCCGCCTCCTGCTCGCCTGCGGCGCGACCATCGACGAAATCAACGCCCTGCGCAAACACCTTTCGGCCATCAAGGGCGGGCTGCTCGCCCGCGCAGCCGCACCCGCCCGCGCCGTCGCCCTCATGCTCTCGGACGTCATCGGCGACCCCCTCGACACCATCGCCTCCGGTCCAACCCACCCAGACGCCACGACCTTTGGCGATTGCCTAGCAATCGTCGATCGCTACGACCTACGCCACCAACTCCCCGTCCCAGTCCGTCAGCACCTCGAAGCTGGCACCCGAGGCGAGCAACCGGAAACCCCCAAACCTGGAGACCCTTGCTTTGCCCGGGCCGAGAGCTTGGTCATTGGCAACAGCCGCTTGGCCCTTGACGCGGCCGCAAACCAAGCCAGCAAACTCGGCTATGAGGTGTGCGTCCTCACCAGCCGCTTGCAAGGTGAGGCACGCCATGCCGCCACCGCGTTGGTCTCCATCGCCCAAGAAACCGCAGAGACCAACCGCCCCATCGCTCGGCCCGCCTGTCTCATCGCTGGCGGCGAAACGACTGTCACCCTGCGCGGCGACGGCAAGGGTGGACGCAACCAAGAATTAGCCTTAGCCGCATCCCTCCAGCTCGACGGTTGGTCCGCCATCACCCTGCTCTCCGGCGGCACCGACGGCACCGATGGTCCCACTGATGCCGCTGGTGCCCTAGCCGACGGCCAGACCTTGAGCCGCGCCCGCGCCCAAGGTCTCGACGCCCACGCCTTTCTCGACCGCCACGACTCCTATCCCTTCTTCGCGGCGTTGGACGACCTCGTCATCACGGGTCCTACGGGCACTAACGTCATGGATCTGCAAATAGTCCTCATAGCCTGAAAATCGTCCCCCCTGCGGGAGATGGTGCCGTGAGCCGATTTGACACTCTGCCACCCTTCCGCTAGCTTTTTACAACCCATGCTCAAGAGTCTTCTTCCGCTTGCCTTAGCCCTGTTGCTAACTGGGACTATACACGCCGCCTCGCGCTACGCCGGCGAGTTCCTCGGCTTGGGCGCGGGTGCCCGCTCTGCGGCCTTGGGCAGCGCCTATGTGGCCCTCGCCGACGACGCCACCGCAGGCTATTGGAATGCGGCTGGCCTATCCGCCCTCAGCGGTCGCCAAGTTCACCTGACACATTCCGAACACTTCTCCGGCCTCATCCAGCGCGATTTTGTCGCCGTCGCCCGTCCAGGTCGCCTTTTGCACGGCATGGCCCTGAGCGTGGTGCGCATGGGCATTGACGACATCCACTTTACCGAACTGCCGGATCCCCTTCAGTCTCCCAGTACTGACAATCGTCCTCGCATCGCCTCGACCGAACAAAGCGCGGATTACGCCCTGTACCTGTCGGGCAGTCGTCGGCTCGGTGCGCGCCTATCCCTCGGGCTAAGCGCCAAGGCCATTTACCGCCACGTCGCTTCCTTTAACGCCTATGGCTTTGGCCTTGACCTAGGCGTGCGCTACCAATTGAGTCCCCAGATCGCGCTGGCGGCTAACGTGCGCGACATTACCACCACGCCCATCGTCTGGAATACGGACATCAGCGACCGCATCCAACCTTCGCTGCTCTTGGGCGCAGCGTACGCCATACCCATTGCCGGGGGCCAGACCACCGCCCTCCTATCCACCCGCTCCGGCGGCGACACGGCAACCGCCGACGTCCCGCTCAACGCCGGCGTAGAATACCGCCACCATTACATCACCCTGCGGGCCGGACTAGAGGAAGGCCGCCAGTCCTTTGGGCTAGGGCTCACCCCATACAGCAACCTCGACCTCGACCTTGCCTATTTACAGCACGATGCGCTCGAAGCAACCTACCAGTTGTCCGCCAGCTTCCGCTTCTGAGCAACCTCGCGTCGGCTACGTAGCCCTAGCCGGTCGCCCTAACGCGGGTAAATCCACCCTCTTCAACGCCTTCTTGGGCCAACGGCTCTCCATCGTCACCGCCAAACCGCAGACGACTCGCAGCCGCATTCTCGGCATCCTCACCCGTCCACAGAGTCAGATAATTTTCTTGGACACGCCGGGCCTGCTCGAGGCCTCCTACAAGCTGCATGAGACCATGGCCCACCAGATCGACCAAGCCGCCCGCCAAGCCGACCTCGTCTTGCTGCTGTTCGACGCCTCCCGTCCCAAAGACCGCAGCGCGCTAGTAAAGTACTTCTTAGCGCACACGCGGGTACCAGTCTTGGCCGTGCTCAACAAAATTGACCTAGTACAACCCACCCAGTTAGACGGCCTGCAAAAAAGTCTCGCGGATGAGTTCGGCATCGCCAGCCCCATCCCGGTCTCCGCCCTGCGCGGTGACGGGCTCGGCGATTTGCTGTCGCGCCTAGAGACCCAGCTACCCTGTGGCCCCAAGCTCTACCCGGACGATATGGTGGCCGAACAGCCTGAGCGGTTTTTTGCCGCCGAGCGCATCCGCGAGGTGGCTTTTGAGCACCTCGAAGACGAGTTGCCCTACGCCATCAACATCCATATCGAGGAATTCCGCCAGCGCCCTGGTCACAAAACCTACATTCGCGCCATTATCTACGTCGGGCGCGAGAGCCAAAAGGGCATCGTCATCGGCAAGAAGGGCCTGCGCCTGCGATCAATCGGACGCAAAGCCCGCGCTGCCTTAGAGGAACTACTCGACGCGCCCGTCTATGTAGAGCTGTGGGTAAAAGTCCGCCCAGACTGGCGCGACAAAGAGCGCGATTTGCGGGAATTTGGTTATCTCTAAGTCTCAGAAAGGAACGCTAAACCAATGAACGTCCTAGTCGTCGGCAAAGGGGGACGCGAACACGCCCTCGTGTGGAAGCTGGCACAGAGCCAGCGCATCGACAAACTCTACGTCGCCCCCGGCAATCCCGGCATGGCCTCCCTCGCTGAATGCGTCGATATCCGCGTCGATACCCCCGTGGCCGAACGCGAAAAACTCGTCGGCGAAATCGAGCGCCTAATTGCCTTTGCCCACGAGCAGCAAATCGATCTAACCGTCGTCGGCCCAGACGACGCCCTAGCCGGCGGCATCGTCGATCACTTCCGCGCCAGTGGCCTGGCGATCTTCGGCCCCACGGAAGCCGCGGCCCGCATCGAAAGCAGCAAGGTCTTCGCCAAGGAACTAATGGAGCACGTCGGCGTCCCCACCGCTCGGCACCAGAGTTTCACCGACAGCCAAGCTGCCAGCGCCTATATCCGCGAGCAGGGTGCCCCGATCGTGGTCAAGGCCAGCGGCCTAGCCGCCGGCAAGGGCGCAGTCGTCTGCCAGAGCGTAGATCAAGCCCTCGCAGCAGCGCACGAAATGCTCGACGAAGACGTTTTGGGCGGGGCTGGCCATCACATCGTCGTCGAGGAATACATGACCGGCGAGGAAGCCTCGCTCTTTGCAATCTGCGATGGCGAGCATTTTATCACCTTGACACCCGCCCAAGACCACAAACCCATCTACGACGGCGACAAAGGCCCCAACACCGGCGGCATGGGAGCCTACGCCCCGGCACCGGTGATGACGCCGACCTTAGTGCGCGAGGCCGAAGAGCGCATCATCCAACCCGTGCTCGCCGAAATGCGCCGACTGGGCACTCCGTACCAAGGCGTGCTTTACTGCGGGCTGATGTGTACCGACGCCGGCGTCAAAGTCGTAGAGTTCAACGCCCGCTTCGGCGATCCCGAATGCCAGATCCTCATGCCCCTGCTCAAAACCGACCTCGTCGATTTGCTCACCGCCGCTTGCGACGGTCGCTTGGACCAGATGCAAGTCGAATGCTCGCCCGGGGCGGCTGTCTGCGTAGTCATGGCCTCGAACGGCTATCCGCAAGCCTATGAGAAGGGCTTGGAAATCCGCGGCTTGGAGGCTTTTGCCGACCGCGACGATGTCGTCGTCTTTCACGCTGGTACAGCCCAGCGCAACGGTCGAATCATTACGGATGGCGGTCGAGTGCTCGGCGTGACGGCCACAGACGCCGATCTCCAAGCTGCCGTCGCCAAAGCCTACTCAGCAGTAGATCAGATCGCCTTCGACAACGCTTATTGCCGCCGCGACATCGCCTATCGGGCATTGGGTCGCGCCTAAAGCTCTTGCCATGCCTAAAGACGCACTCCGCCTGCGCAACATGCGCTTTTTTGCCTACCACGGGCTTTTCCCCGAAGAGACCGCACTCGGCCAGCACTACGAGGTCGATGTCGAACTCTACGGCGATTTTCGTCAGGCAGGGCGTAGCGACGACATAGACGCGGCGATCAACTATCCAGAGGTGTACGCACTGGTGGCCGATGTCGTAACCGGCGAGCCTTGCAAATTGGTCGAAGCCCTCGCCGAGCGCATCGCCGAGAAGGTCGGCACCCATTGCGCCCCGGTCGAACTCATCGTCCGCGTGCGCAAACCCAATCCTCCGGTCGCCGCGCACTTTGACGGCATCGAAGTCGAAATACGCCGATCCTATGCCTGAGCGAGCCTATATAGCCATCGGCAGCAACCTCGGCGATCGCCGCGCGTACCTCGAAGCCGGGCTCGGAGAAGTCGCCGCGCTCCCCAGTACACACCTCGTGGCCGTCTCCTGCGCCTACGAAACCCGGCCGCTGGGACCGATCGATCAACCGGATTTCCTCAACGCCGTCTTTGCCATAGAAACCTCGCTCGCTCCTGATCCATTGCTCGCCGCCCTGCTCGCCGCTGAAAAAAAGCACCAGCGGCAACGCCGTATTCACTGGGGGCCGCGCACCCTCGACCTCGACCTACTGCTCTACGGCGAGCGCGTCGTCGAGAGCGCGGATCTGACCCTGCCACATCCGCACATGCACAAGCGCAGCTTTGTTCTGGTGCCTCTCTGCGAAATCACCCCGAACCTTCGCCATCCAGTCACCGGCCGGCCATTTGCTGCGTATCTCGCCGCGCTCAACTGTCGCGAAGCCAAGGCCGCCGGCCCCCTCGCCCTTCCCGCCATCCCATGAAACGCATACATACGGTCGCGGAAATGCAGGCTCAATCCGACGCTTGGCGCGGCGCGGGCCTATGCGTTGGACTAGTGCCGACGATGGGTTTTTTGCACGAGGGACACCTCAGCTTGGTCGATCACAGCCTCGAAGCCGCGGACCGCACGGTCGTCAGCATTTTCGTCAATCCACTGCAATTCGGGCCGAAAGAAGACTACGCCATCTATCCGCGTGACATGGAACGCGATCTCGACTTGCTGTCCCGCCGAGGAGTCGATGCAGTCTTTCACCCACAGACAGTGGAATTCTATCCCCCCGACTTCTCGACCTCCGTCGAGGTCGAAGAGCTAACCAAAGGTCTGTGCGGCCCCTTC
>JAJEEZ010000236.1:0-8919 GCA_022820705.1 Candidatus Latescibacterota bacterium
GACTACAGTGGGCACAGCTTGTCGTCGGGGATGTATTTTTACCGCTTGCAGGCGGGCGGCGAGTTCCGCGAAGTAAAGAAGATGCTGCTGCTCAGGTAAGCAGAGCTGCACAGCGAGTCAGCAAAATGGGACCTCAAATCGAGGTCCCATTTTTTGTTTATAGGCGAAGTAGCGCGACTGAATCTTTTACGTTTCCTCGACGGCAAAGTAGCGTTCCAATTCCCGCAGCGTATCCGGGGCTGTGCTGATATCGCGCACGATGATGCCGCGCTCAATGACGGCAATCCGGCGGCAGACCTCGGTGATGTGGTTGAGATCGTGGCTGGAGATGACGAGCGTCGTATCGGTGGTTTGGTCGAGGGTTTTCAGCAGGTCCTTGAGGCGGATTTGGCTCGTCGGATCGAGATTGGCGAAAGGCTCGTCCAGGACCAGTAGCTGTGGCTCGACCATTAAAGCTGCGACAAGCCCCACTTTTTTCTTGTTGCCCTCGGATAAATTGCGGATATACTCGCTCCCGTCGAGCGGTTGATCGCCGAAAAAGGGGCGGTAGTGGTCCCATTTTTCCTCTACTTGGACCGCGTTCATGTCGTATAAACTGCCGACGAAGTGGATGTATTCCACGGGCGTTAGGTAGTCGATTAGGAAGTTAGAGTCTAGGTAGGACCCCGTGCAGGTCTTCCAAGCGTCGTCTTGGGACACGTCCTGCCCGTTGAGCAGTACCTGGCCCGCGCTTGGGCGGATCAGATCGAGGACGAGGCGCAAAAAGGTGGTCTTGCCAGCGCCGTTGTTGCCCACCAAGCCGAAGCTGGCACCGCTGTCGATATTGAGTTCGGGTAGGTCGAGGACCGTCGCCAAGCCGTAGCGCTTTTGCAAATTTTGGACTTGTAGGTGCATGTTCAGGATCTCCCCCTAAAACCGGCCGCCATGCGGTACTTGCACTTTTGCAGCCGATAGGTCAACAAATGGACCCAAACAGGACTGAGTGTCCAGCACAGCAGGCCGCCGACAGCTATAGCCAACGGGCCAAAGTCGGTCGCTAGCATCAGAATCGCGGGTGGGACCATTAAAGGAATGATGACTAGGAGATGGTGTAGGGAGGTGCCTTCTTGGTTAAAAAATGAGGAACGGGAGATATAAAGGCGTTTGCGGTTCATGGTGGCAAAGAACAGCATACAAGCAGAGCTAAAACCGATATTGTAGAGCAAAAAGGCGCTGTACGAGACGAGCAATTCGGGAGCCAAGACCAGCAAGAACGGCAGGCATACTAGCGCCAATACCGGGCAGGAAATTTGCATCAGCCATAGTTTGGCCCATAGCAGGTGGCGGAAATGGACTGGCCGGGCCAGATGGCCGTCAAAATAAAGACTCTCCCAACCAAACATGAGTTGGCCGTAGTTGATCACAAAACCACTAGTGAGTAAACATCCCCAAAGATAGTGGAGGAATGTGAAGTCGGATGAACCACGAGTAAGAAGCATGAAGTTTATCAATCCCAACGGCACGAACATCAAGGAAGACCACAAGATTTGTCGGGGCCGCTTGTTGCGGATCGCCAGTTTGATTTCTAGCGCCATCAGTTGGCCCACCGGACCCAAGCCGGCTAGCCGGTCGAGTAGGCTTTGAGACCCAGTAGTGGAGACTTTTTCGGACTGGGCTTCGTCGTGTAAATGGTCCTTTAACAAGCGACAGGTCAAGCCAAAGAGCAGGCAGGTCGCTGCCAGCAGGGCTAATGCCAGCACAGGGCCGCCCGCTCCCAGCAAAGAGTCGAATACTACGCTCGACAGTGCGTTCGTATAGCCCCACTGTCGCCAATAATCCAAGGCGATTAGACCGCAGGTACCTCCGCCCAAGATCCAGACTGGTAAGGCGCGTCTGACCAAGGCTAGGTTAATACAGATGACCAAGTAGTTGGATAGACCAAGGATCGCCACGATAGCCGCCAACCAAGACAGCGATGTAGAAGCGGGGTAATCTAGCGCTAGATTGCTGATCCAGAACGGGATGAAGAAGGCCAGCGGGAATAGATTGTGCAGGTGGAATAGGGTCGCGAAAGAGAAAAATCGCGTTAGCGCGGGCCGGGAAATGGGCAAGTGAAGATAGGGGCCAATTTTTAGCTGTGGCGTGTTTTGGAAGAGCAAGCGGGCTAGGAACAAGAGCAAGAAACCGCTCAATAAGTGCTGGTTGACTACGTGGACGACATCGGCCGTGGGATCTTGGCTAGTTAGTAGATGACCGATCATGGTACCCGAGAGGACGAGGACGAGCAGGAAATACAGCGCTAGCAGGACTAGAAAAATGGCGTAGGCGACGCTTATGCCACGCCAAGAGGGGTTGCGGATGAACTCCTTCCACTGGTGGCGCAGCAGATTGCGGTAGAGCATGGCTAGAGAACTTAGCGGTAGGGCGAGGGTTGAGGGAGTGTGTCGAGGAGGGCGGAGCGAGTGGGGAAGAGGAGAGCGGCTCTTTCGGGCGTTATGGAGAAGACGTGGCCGGTGGTGTGGAGGCGGAGGTAGCGGCCTCGGTCGTCGGCTGCGCCGATGGCGAGGGTGTCTATGGTGCCCTCTTCGTCTTCGAGATAGAGGTAGCGGGCCTCGGCAAAGGCATCGGTGCGGTTCGGATCGTGCAAAGCCGACCACGTCAGGCGTTTGAGGAAATCGGCATAAGCTTCTACACTCGCCGAGGGGCAGGTCTCCGCACCGGTCGCAGACGAGGCGACCCACTCGTAGGTCGGCATCATAGGACCTGGCTCCGTCATGGGTTTTAGCTGGCGGCTGAGGAATTGCACTGGGTAGGAATGGTCGCCGGCGAAGGCAATGCGCCGGAGGCCCTTGCGCTGCAAGGCTTGGGGCAGGACGCGGCGGTCGAGCATCGGCGCGGGCGGTGCGGTGTCGAGGGCGTGGACGGGGTGGGCGTGGAGGTGGAAGATGCTGTCGGCACCAATGCGCTGGACATACGATTCCCCAGCACGAGCACCGGGGGCACCGCGCCCTTGGCGCACTTCGAGCAAGGGACGCCCCTGTTGGTCGAGCAGGTGGATGCGGACGCTACCCGGCCCGAGGCCATAGCGGGCCAAGTCTCCAGGCTCGGTCGAGACGAAGGTCGCAGGGGTGGCGAGTAGGCTCTGGAGCAGGTGATCGACGCGGCGGTTGAGAACAAAGGCGCGGTGGTAGGCTGGAAAATGCCAAGTGTTCCCGCGCCGAACGTAGTGCCAACGGCGTCCGGCGGCGTGGACCTCAATCTGATCGACTGCTGAGGTCAGTTCGGGTGCCAAGAGGCGCAGAGCACCGGCGGTGCGGCGCACGTCTCGCTGATGCTCGCGCAGCGTGCGCTCTCCGAAGACGAGCAGGACCAGCAAGGCCCCTAGGGCGCAGAGCAAGCGGATCACGTTCGCCTCGCTTCGACAAGCTCAGCGCACCGCGTGCGGCGATAGAGGGCATAGCCCAAAAACAGCAACGGTCCCGCACCTACCACGAACACCCGCCACAGACGCTTGGACTCGGTGCTTTGGAAGGGGAAGCCGCGCGAAGTCGGTCGCCGCGCCTGCAAGGTGGCTAGCTCTTCGCCATAAGCGTTGTACGCCACGGCATTGAGCAAGAATTGATCGTGCTGAAAGCCCGGGGTCAGCAAATGCTCGTTTTTGAACATTTCCGAAGAGCCGATCAAGAGTAGGGATCCAGTTTGTCGCGGGCGTTCGCCCACGCGCTGGAGCGTGGCGCGGCCATCCTCACTTTCGGCAAAATCTACCTCGGGGAAAGGCCCGGTAAGCAGCGCGGCTAGGGGTTGGGGGCCGGGCAGGTACGTCTGCGGGGCGAAGACCTCGGGCGGCAGCCAACCGCCCTGCCATGGGTACGCCCAGGCTTGGGGCGAGGTGGAGATTAGGGTTTGGGCCGTTATGCCTGCGCTGCTTAGCTCTGTCGAGTTCAGGGCAAAGCGGTTTCCCCAGATAAAGAGCTGATCGCCGAGATGCCGGGTAATCGCCGAGGTGTGGTCGTAGTGCTGGCCGACGTCGCGGATCAAGAACGGCAAGGCGACCTGTTGCGGATCGTACTCGCGCACGGCCGTGCGGTTGACTTGGGTTTCTAAGTCGAGATGAGACTGGGTGCGGTCGAAGAGCACTTCGCGGACCTGTTCGACGCCAAAGAGTTGGAGGTAGCGGTCGAGGTCTTGGAATTGGGGTTGGGGCCAGTACACCGTCTGAAACCCCGAGCCGCGGTACTGGCGCTGCTGGATGTTGAAGTGCTGCATGGCGACAATGGCCTTGCCCCCCCGCGCGAGATGTTGGCTCAGCAGCAGCAGGATGGGACCAGAGTCGCGGCGCGGCTGCATCCACACGAGAACGTCGATGTCTTGAGGCATGACTGGCGTGCGGGGGTTGATGTAGTGGACGTCGTAGAGATAGTCGGCGAGCAGGGCTTTTAAGTCGCTGTACACGTCGGTGCCGCCCGGGGCGATGAGGCCCTTCTTCTGGTAGTCTTCGAGGGCTTCGGCTGGCGAGAGGCGCGGCAAGTCGGAGATGACGGCCACGCGCATTTTGCGCCCCTGTTGCAGGTTGTGGGCGGCTGCGGCCAAGAGGAATTCGAGGTGGCGCAGGGTGTATTGGTCGAGGCGCGGCACGGCGATGGTGTGCGCGTTGTCAATTAGACGCAAGCCGCTCCATACGTACTGGGTGGCGAGCGTGTCGTGGAGGACTCGTTCGACTGGGAAGGGTGTCAGCCCTTCGGCGGCGAACGTCTGCTGTTGGTCGGGAGTCAGCGCGTCGGGCCGGATCACGCGCAGGGGAATGTTGCAGTCGGCGAGCAAGGTGCGGATGCGGTCTTCGGCGTCTTTGAGCTGCCGGGGCATGGAAGCGCGGTGCGTGGCGATCAGTTCGGCGGATAGGGACGTGCCCTGCAACAAGCGGCCCAAAAGCGGCGACGGCGTGTTGAGCTGGTCGGCCGTCAGGTCGAGGTAGGGGCCGCGGCCGCGCCAGACGAGCGCACCAACGAGGAGTACCAAGCAGGCGAGGCCGAACTGGCGGCCCCAACGACCGGTTGACCGGCTTGGGCGGCTGTAGCGGAGGTAGTGCCTAACGCCGAGACCTACAAACGCCAGCGGCACCAAAAAGACCGCAAAGAACCGCCAGAAGAAACGGGCGAGTGCGCTAGGTGGGACTAGGCGCTGCGGCCCGCCCTTTTCTACGCGCCCCCGCAATACGCGCTCTGGTTGGCCGTAGGTGCGGATGAGGTTTTGCAGGAAGACGCGGTGGGCGTAGCCGGGCTGGTTGATGATGCCGTCTTGGAAGGGCGACGCGCTGGCCAAGACGAAGAGCTGTCCTCGCCAAGGATCGTCCGGCTTGAGCAGGACCAGCAAATTTTGTTTGGGCACGGACAGGCCGCCGGTTAAGTCGGCGTCGGTGAAGGGGCCGGTGGGCAGGGGCAGGACGCGGGGGCTTTCGGTGGTGGTGCCGACGATTTCCGCATGGAAGCCCTTGGCTTGGACGGCCTGTGGATCGACTTCGAGCGCGCTAGCGGCGACGAAATTAAGTCCGCCGCGACCTGGTGCGGCAAAGCTCTTCATGTTGTAAAAAGCGGGCAGCACCCGGAGGTGAAAGGGTGCGACGATTTCACCCATGTCGAGGATGACCGGCCCGGTGTTTTTATCGACGAGCAGGTCCGGCACCGGCCGGAGGCCAAAGGGCTGGAGCAGTTGGCCCCAAGCAGGCGGCGCGTGGTGTACCCAGTAGGAGATTGCGTCCTCCTGTGGGGCGTAGCCGATTTGGTAGGCGCTGCCGGCGAGCACGGCACTGCGACCGGATTCTAGGAAGGCGAGCAACTGCCGCATGTGCTCGGGGGTGGCGACTTCGGGCTGGATCCAGAACAGCACGTCGATTTCTGGGGGGATGGTGGGATTGCTGTTGAGATCTAGTTCGACGACTGGCCCGGCCTCGTTGAGAAAGGCCGCCAAGAGTTGGAAGGGCGGCGGTGCCGAGACGCCGAAGGTCGGTTGCGGCGGCGCTCGTCCGGCCTGTAGTTGGGCTATGACGTATTCCTCTAGGTAAGGTAGGTGCTCTGGCTCGATGCTTTGGACGAGTACTTCGGGTGCGTTGGCGCGCGCGATTACCAGCGAGGACCAGATTTTTTGCTCGGAATGCTCGTCGTGCAACACCCGCCGCACGCTGAAGGAGGAGGCTTTTTTGCTAGCGGCATAGCCGATGCCAGCGCGCCCGCTTTGGTCCGGGTCGATGACTCGATAGTCGATGCGGTTGGGCGCTTGGTCGCGCAGGGCCGACAGGAGCCGGCGGACTTGGGGCTCGAGTTCTTTGAGGTGTGCCGGCATGTTTTCGCGGGCGGTGGCAAAGTAAGTGATGGAGAGTGGGGTTTCTAGGGAGCGGAGGTAGTGCTTGGTCGCTGGCGAGAGCGTGGCGATGTCGTCCCCTGCTAGGTCTAGGGTCAAACTTCCCGTCAGGTTCAGGAGGCGGCAGGCGTACGCGACGATGCCCAACAGCAGCGCGAAAGCCAGCGCAATCTGGAGCAAGAAGTGCCGCTTCAATACTTGGATCTCTGGAGGCTTAGATAGTTCATTGAGACGAAAAAGCCGCTCATCAATGCGAAGTACAGCAGGTCGGCGAGGGCGATTACGCCGCGGCCGAAAGCCTCGTAGTGGGGCAGGACCGATATGGTCTCGTATAGCCACGTGCCGAGCTGATAGGCTGGCGCGAGTCCGTCGAGTACCTCTACTACCTTTTCATGCCCGCTGAGCACGAAGAAAAAGCCGAAGAGCGCGGCGAGCACAAAGGCGACGATCTGGTCACGGGTCAGGCCGGAGGCAAACAGGCCGAAGGACAGGAAGAAAGCACCCAACAGCAGCGCGCCGAGATAGCTCGCGCAGATGCGTCCGAGATCGGGATCGCCGAGGAAGAGGAGCATCAGCACAATGGGCAGGCTACCGGCGAGGACGATGGCGTAGAAGCAGAGGGCCGCGAGATACTTGCCCAGCACGACCTGCAAGGAGTGCAGCGGCAGAGTCATCAGTAGCTCGAAGGTGTGCTGGGCATGTTCCTCGGCCCAAGCCCGCATGGTAATGGCTGGGACGAAGGGGATCAGCAGAAAGGGCAGGGCGGTGAAGTACGGCCCCATATCTACTACTCCGTCGAGGAAAAAGGAGTTCATAAAGGTGGTGCATGACAGCACTAAGAAGACCGCGGCGTACGCATAGGCAATGGGCGAGTCAAAGTACGACTCTAGCTCGCGGTCGAAGACGATGCGTGTGCCGCGCAGGCACTCGGCAGTAGAAAGGCGTTGCGCGTCAGACATGGTCAGGGGTTGACTTCGGCGAGGCTTCGACGGTGAGCTCAGCCGAACCGCTCAGTCGAGTCGTGGTGCGGACTAGGTGGGCGAAGACGGCTTCGAGACCGGCCCCGGGGATGCCGGCGTCTGTGGCCAATTGTTCGACGCGGCCATCGCCGAGCAAGCGCCCTTGGTGGATGATCAACACGCGGTCGGCAATGGCTTCGACGTCGGCGATGATGTGGGTGCTAAAGAGGATCGCCCGGTCCGGGCTGAGCGCGCGCAAGGTGTCGCGGAAAGCTAGGACCTGCAAGGGGTCGAAGCCGTGAGTTGGTTCGTCGAGGAGCAAGACCGGCGGGTCGTGGACCATGGCGGTAGCTAGGCCGATGCGCTGGCGGAACCCGGTGGAGCACTCCTTGACGCGCTGGGTGAGCACGTCTTCGATCCCGCAGAGTTCGACCGCGCGCGTTAAGGAGTGCTGCAAGGCGTCGCCTTCGAGTCCGCGGGCCCGGGCGATGAAGCGAAGGAACTTATCGACGCGCATCTCTTGGTAGAGCGGGGTGTCGCCCGATAGGTAGCCAATGCGGCGGCGCACGGCGAGCGGATGCTCCACCACGTCGAGTCCGTCGATGGAGATGGTGCCGGCCGTGGGGTGAATAAAGGTCGAGAGCATCTTGAGCATGGTGCTCTTGCCAGCGCCATTGGGGCCGACGAAGCCGACGATCTCGCCTTGGTCAACGGCAAAGCTGACCTCGTCAACTGCGGTTAAAAGGCCGTAGCGGCGGGTGACGGACTCTACGCGGATCATGTGCGGGCGGGCTACTCCTTGAATTCGCCGCAGCGGAGCATGGAAGCGCCGAAGTAGGGATTGGCGATTTGGGGCTGGTCCTTCTGCACCCAGTGCGCCCCCTTGTCGCCATCGGCCATCGGGCAGTATGCCACGACGTAGCCCTCGGGAATTTGGCCCTTCCGCACTTCTTCAGACAGCGGCTTGAACGCAACGCGCACCGCAGCAATATCAGCGGCGCTTGCGGCTTTTTCCGCCAGCGGCTTGAGCGTTGGGTTGGCGCTTTGCACCAAGTCTTGCAGGGCTTGGCGCGCTTGGTCTAGGTCGTCAGCAGCCAAGGCTTCTTGGGCCGCGACGTAGTGGGTCAGCGCCGAGGGGGCTAGGTCGGACGAACCACAGGCCGCGATTGTGACCGCGATAAAAAATAAAAAAGGCAAGCAGCGCATGGGAGATTCCTCCTTGCGGAAAAGGGGGTATCAGAAATTGCGTTGAACCTGTATTTAGCGCAATCGGTGCCGTTGGATTCCTCGCGTCAAGGTCGGGCGCGCGTTGGCTGGGGATCGTATATTTTTTAACTGACGTGCTAGGAACTGGTAGCCATAGAGATGCTTCGACTCCGCTTTGCTCCGCTCAGCATGACAGATGCTGACACTTCGGTCCCCAGTGTCATGCTGAGCGAAGTATCTGATACCCAAGAGGTCTATGTGTAACATTAGCTCATCAAGGAAGCAAAATCGTGTCTGAAGCCGATACCTATCCCGTTCCCAACGAGGAAGTGCTGGAGGCGCAAGCGCTCGTCTGTACCGGGCCGCACCAGAGCCGCCCGCTGGGCTAAAAAGATGGCGACCCAGATCCTAAGCGGATTCT